>JARRLM010000001.1:0-2471 GCA_037386985.1 Acidobacteriota bacterium
ATAGCCTTGGGAATATATTGACAGTCTTAAAATCCTGGGACCCTTAAGGGTCGTGTGGGTTCGATTCCCACCCTCGGTACCAGCCAAACCCGCGTCGGAAAAGGGCTTGCGGGCCTTACACCTTCTCCATCAATAATCGAAAATACCCTCAAAATGCCCCGGCTATGGTCAAAACGGTACCCAAGGAAAACTCACTCTATCCAACTCCAGCCGACTGGAACCAAGATAGTGGATAAATTCGGGAAAGCTGGTATGTCTGCTGAATAAAAGGTCTCTGGATTTGGAGGCCGAAATGTTTCTATTCCTTGAAATAATTGCAGGAACAAAAAGGATATTTGATAAACAGCAATACAAAGTATTTTACTCCCCTGGAGCCCAATGAATGTATAATGTAATTCTACTCTCGGACATGACTAATTCTCTTGCCCTCCAGTAGCAGCAGCCAGCCCTATAAACCCGTCCACTGATGGTCGGGAGGGTCACAGATATTTTTTGTAAAGGTCTACAAAGAAGGGGCGGGAATATGTGTCAAGCCTTGTCCGAACCGAACATAAAGATTGCTGAGTTGTCGCTTCATGCGGTGCAGCGACAGTTCTCGGAAAAGAGCTCGCAAATCTCGATATTCACCCTCCTGTAGAGTTTTAATATTGTTATCTAGGAAGGAGACTGGTAAATGCACAAGGATCTTGTTCTAAAGCTTAGATATCTTGGTTTAATCCCCCAGGTCGGATATATCGAATACGGATTTCAGATCACAGAGAAGGATAAGAATCTTAGACAGGTAATCCTGACGATAGAGGATGCTTTTTTTCAGAGAAACGATTTGAAGTTTCAAGAAGCACCCGACCTTTGTTATCAGAAAGTCCTCGCGGATCTAAACGACGAGAGACCTGACGCGGACATCCCTGATTACATTCCCGTGACAGCTTTGGATATCACTCATTACAGAGACCTGCACCCGACCGCCAGATTGCGAAAAACTCTTAAGGAAATTAGATCGTCGAGTCGAACAGATTCGGAATCGCCTCCCGCGAACGACCTTCCCGCAGAAAATATTCCGGCACACCACTCCGCTGCGTCCTCGGGAGGAAGGAAAGATTAAAAATATCGATCACTTGAAAATCTCATTCGATAATCCGATCCCAGATTTATCAGTTCCTAAGAAGAAAACATTTAATTCAAACGAAAGACCGGGAGTAAGTAATTATCAAACTCTTTATATAACCAACAACCGACACCTGTAAATAGGTGTCGCTATCATGGAGAAATAGTATGGCTTATCAAGATGGAAGACACGAAAGAGGTCCGAGGGAGATGCATAAGGCCGTCTGTGCGGATTGTAAACGGGATTGCGAGGTCCCTTTTAAGCCTAGAGAAGATCGACCGGTATATTGCAGGGATTGTTTTTCCAAACACAAAGAAGATCGTCGTTAAAAGAGGATTGAATTCTTGGCTGGGAGCTCGTCTGATAATTGGGAGAAACATCCGAATTGTCGAACTGGACTGGCTCCTGGATGAGGATTCAACAAAAGTTGAAAATCCAGAAGTGTTCGACAAGTAACAGGTGGATTTATTAAACTCAGTATGTCTTTAGGAGAAAGAGGATGGATCGCGAAAACATTCTCCTTGAGCAACTTATTAATTCTTGAAAAGTTGAAGGCTCCGAGTAGCTGGAGCCTCCCTTGTATGACCTACAGGCTTAAATTTTAACTACATTTTGAGGATGATGTTGAATAAAATGGTGAATCATATTATTTTTCAGGTTCAAATCCCGTTCTTAATATGGACTACTTTATCCGAGCAAAAGTGGACTAATTCTCGCAAGCGCCGAGGGGCTCCCGGATGAGGATTCAACAAAAGTTGAAAATCTAGAAGTGTTCGACAAGTAATAGGGGGATTTAAAAAACTCAGTATGTCTTTAGGAGAAAGTGGATGGATCCCGAAAACATTCTCCTTGAGCAACTTATTACCTGAATTTTGCACGGATTTAATGAGTTTCCGTGCAAGAAATTTTTTGCACGGATAATATTCGTTGTGTTTTCAATAGTTTACAACACGCTCTAAAACCAACCCTTTCAGAACAGTTGATTTTATTGGGTTCTAAAGCAATCAAACAAGGCCTCATTTGATGGGCCTGTGCCTAAGCTGTTAAGATGAGATTTTACCCAACAAGGAAAAACCAGTGTTTTTATATATCTGCTGGAACCCTTGTGTGGACGTGCTTTTATGAGTCATGTCTTTATTCGCAGAGTTATCGTGCAAAATTCAGGTATTAATTCTTGAAAATTTGAAGGCTCCGAGTAGCCGGAGCCTCCCTTATATGATCTACAGGCTTAAATTTTAACTACATTTTGAGCCTGGAATCCTTTTGGGCCGCTTACAACTTCAAACTCAACGCTGTCACCCTCTTCGAGCGACTTGAAGCCATCACCCTGAATAGCGCTGTGATGTACAAAAGCGTCATCCCCGGA
>JARRLM010000001.1:2494-31376 GCA_037386985.1 Acidobacteriota bacterium
AAAACTGCTTTCCCCCTCAGGAGTCTGCAGCCTATTAAACCAACGAATTCATACAAAACCTGACTAAGAAATAAATCATACCTTTTTCTAAATTAGAAATCAACGCAAATTCTTAAAATGTCAATATGCTCTTATTATTTCCGGAGCAGGAAAACAATATACTCTCACAGCAATTCCAATCAGATTAAGGTATAATCCGACGACAAGAAGATTTAACAAAATTATGCGTATTCAAGGGCGGGATCAGTGATGGCAAAATCCAGAAACATCAGGAAAGACGTTAAAAAGAAACCGGCGAAATCCATCAAGGAAAAGAAGAAGGCTAAACTGGAGCGAAAGTCGAAATAGGTGAATATCTTTCCCAGTTCGTGATCAATACGGGTTTATGCACTGAAACACTGGCACAAGGGAGAATGAAATGGGAGACAAGGGCGGCAAGAAGGACAAAGCTAAAAGCAAGAAACAGAAGAGCAAGAAACAGCAAGACGAATTAAAACAGAAACAGGAGAAACAGCAACGCCAGACCCTCTAGTGAGAAACCGCACACGGTGCACTATGCCTGGAATGGCGGCCCTGAAGATGCCAACCGGATATGGTATGCTCTCGTACTAGATCTGCTGTGTTGCAAACAGAGATCTACCAGATCTGCGATATTAGCCTCTCCCACGCACATGACCGTATCTGCACCGCCCCAATAGATCTTCACCGTTCCATCAGGTTCTGAAACAGCGCCGCAGCTGAAAACTACATTATGGACATATCCTGTGACTTCCCATGGGTCTTCCGGCTGTAGAATCCAGGAGTCACTTACTCCTATGACTTTCGCTGGATTGCAGAGATCATGTAGCGCAACGCCCAGGCGATAGATCGCTCCATCCATTGTTTGAAATACACCATGATAGATGGAAAGCCATCCCTGCTCCGTTTTGAGAGGCGGCGCTCCTGGACCGATTTTCATTTCATCCCAGTGATAGGGTTCCGGCCTCATGACAAGCTGGGACTTACCCCAAAAGCATAGGTCCGGAGAATAGGAAATCCAGATTGACCAGGGAGTAATTTCCGAATGGGGACGGTCAAGCCGGGCATAGAGTCCTTTAAACTTCTCGGGAAAGATCACGGCATTCCGAGAGTCAGCCTGTGTGATAAGTGAAACTGGTTCTATCTGAATAAAGTCCTTGGTCCTGGCGAGAGCGATCCGCACACCATTTCGCGAGTAGGCGCTATATGTGATGAGATACTCGCCTTCCAAACAGGTCACGCGTGGGTCCTCGACGCCGAATTCCTCGTAGGCGGCAAAAGGGCTATCCCGTTCAGGCTGTATAAATGGTTTAGAATCGGCGATGAACCGGAAACCGTCGAAACTGCGTGCTAAACCTATGATAGACCGTCCGGTTCTCAGATGAGAGCGGAAGAGCATGATGTACTCATCCCCATGCTTTACTACCGCTGCGTTGTGAACTGTTTCCACCGGGTAAGGAATCTCAGCTTTTGTAAGAATAGGATTTCCGGAATATCGCCTGATGATGTCTGGATTCATGATCGCCTCTTCATCTCCAAATCAAAGATCTTGTGATAGACCCGCTCGTATGCAGCCACCATTGAGTCTATGGAAAAATGCTGCTGGACATGTTCGCGGCAGTTAGTACGGTCAATTTCGCCAAGCCGTTTTAATGCCTGCACCGCTTCGTTCACGGAGTAGACCAGAAATCCGGTTTTCCCATTCTTGATTACTTCCCTGCAGGAGCCAAGATTCATCGCAATCACGGGAATGCCGGCGGCATTGGCCTCTGCCAGAACCAGTCCGAATCGCTCTGGAATAGTGTTCATGTGCAGCAATGCTCGGGCACGGGCAAATAATTCATTCTTACCTGAAACTCCCACCGGTCCGATGTAGCGGATCTGTCGACTATCAAGATGTGGTTCCACCTGCTCCCGGAAGTAAGTCTTGTCCTGAATGATGCCCGCAATTTGCAGCGGCAACCCGCTAAGGCGAGCAACTTCGATCGCAAGGTGAACGCCCTTATCCGGATGAATCCGGCCGAGGAAGATTAAATCATCACCAGGAGATCGTTGAAGCGGGTACAACGAAAGATCGATCCCGTTATATACAGTAGCCAGGTAATTTAAGCCTGGCGCTCGGTCGGAATTGCTGATGGAAACAAAGTATCCGTCACGATACTTTTGATACACCGGCTTGATTTCCGGAGAGGAAAATCCGTGGATTGTAGTCAGTACCGGAGTTTTTACCAGGCGCGTGAAAGTTAATGCCATAAAATCGTAGTGGCTATGGATCAGGTCAAACTCGGCTGCATGTTCGAATGCCTCCGATATGTGAAGGTATTCTGCCACCTTGGGATCAGCGGTGGAATCCTCCTCATATCCCCTATCCACTACAGCGTGCAGATGAGCGCGAGTTACGGAATCCCGGCTGGCGAAAAGTGTTACATCCCAATCCCGGGCGACAAGTCCTTCGGTAATGTTGCTGGCAACAGTCTCCCAAGCTCCATATTGGCGAGGAGGTGTTCGCCAGGCAACCGGTGACAGGATGGCCACTCTTTTCTTGGGAATCGCCATGGCTTTCAATTTTCCCCGGAATGCATTGCCCTCAGGACACTGTCTACCGGTACAGTGGCGAAGCCTGTGGCGTGATCAGCCAGTCCATACGGGATTATAAGTTCTCCCCTGTGGAGTAGAGCGCCGCATGTATAGACGACGTTCGGTACGTAGCCTTCCCGTTCATCCTGATTGGGTTGAAGTAAGGGTTCGCGCAGGCGGCCGATTACCTTGCCCGGATCATCGCGATCCAACAGAAATGCGCTAATGCAGTACCTTCGAATAGGGCCGACGCCATGGCTGAGAACCAGCCAGCCTGCATCGGTTTCGATTGGGGATCCGCAGTTTCCAAGCTGGATTAACTCCCATGGGAAAGTCGGCTTAAGGAGCAATTTGCGCTCATTCCAGAAGTGGACGTTATCAGAGAACATGAGGTACATGCTCTCGTTGTCCTGACGCGAGAGCATGGCATAGAGCCCATTGATTTTCCGAGGGAAGATTGCCATGCCTTTGTTTTGGGCGGCAGGGCCGTTTAAGGTGATAAAGCGAAACCGAAGGAAGTCAGCGGTCTCCACAAGCTCCGGCACTGCCACCCTGCCATCAAAGGCTGTAAATGTCGCATAGTAAATGTTGCTGCCGTCATCGTTCTGGAAACGGACGAACCGTGCGTCCTCGATGCCGTTGCGCTGCGCTGTCGTGGCCGGAAAAATGATACGCCCGGAAAGCTGCTGTTCAGGTTGGAATTGGACCTCGTAATTCGATTGGGCCAGCATCAAAATCCCCTCTGCGGTTCGCTGATCTTCTTGCAGGATACCCTTCGATTGGCGCTCTTTGTCCAACTCGGCGTCGATGCCGTCCCGAAGTTCCTGCATTGAGAACGAGTCGCCGAACCTACTCATAACCCGGCTCACGAATTCGCCTCTCAATCCCAGTTCAAAGAGTTTCCTCGTAAACAATCCCTTCTCATATGCCGGATTTGGGATTTGACGAGGCTCGACGGGAAAACCTGCAGTGTCCAGGACTTTGATTCGATGGTTGGAATAAATAATGCCGGACCGGAAGGTGATGGAAGAAATGTGCCCTTCTCCAGTGGCGCGAAGGCTGAGAATGAACCGCAGAGCACCAGGAGGCAGGCCGGTTTGGTCAGGGTGGGGAACGATGGAGGGATTAAACAGCGCAGCAGATTCGAGAGAATATTCGGCGAGGAAGTATGAACCTATCAACATCCGTCTTTTTTCTGAAAGGCCCTTTTCCGGAACATGCTCCTTGTGGACTTGTCCGAAGCGTTCCAGAAACAGCTTGTCGATCTGCTGGTGCCGCTGTGAGAACTCGGCGCAGATTTCATCCAGGAGAGAACCAACCCGTTCTTCCGGAAGCAGCATGATCCGAGCGATGATCCTGTCCATACGTTGTGAATTGCCCGGACTGAAGGGCCTTAGAAGTACGCGTGACTGATCGGGCTTAATAACTTTTTTTGTGCGCTTAACGTTTATTATGTTGTTGTTCATGAGAAGCTTACTCTCCTAGGGCAATTGGCTCCTTGAAACTTGTAACTATGTTTTGAGCCAGGCGCATCTCCGCGAGTGATAATAGGAAAGCCAGCGTGGATTCCGCTCCCTGGTTCTCATTGACTCGATCCATGTGTAATCCATCACTGCAGCCACCGTTCTCCGGGGAATAGAGTTCCCGGCCGAGATCGTTCCAGCCAAGGAACCAATCGAATGCACGTTGTGCCTGCTCATACCACCAGAAGTCCTTGGTTGTACGCGCAGCCACAAGACAGCTGGAAACCATGGCTTGTGCCTCGATCGGTTGTTGATCAAAATTGGCACGAGAACCGCCACGGTTGTAAAAACCATTACTGCCAATCGGCCGAAAGTGTCCTTTTTCAGAGGTCTGCACTTTGATGAGCCAACGCAGCACCTGCAAGCCCTGTTCTAAAACTTCCTGCTGTCCGGTTGCGCGCCCGCTTAAAATCAAGGCATGTGCGAGCTTCGCGTTGTCGTAGGATAGCACCTGCTCAAACCAGTTCCAGTCTGGCGTAGCATTCTTCTTTAAAAGATTCATTAACCTGGAAATGAGTCCCTCGCGGATTTGGTTGACAAGACTGTCGCCGCTCAGTCGTCGCAAGTACTCGTGAATGCCGATTAGTCCGAATGCCCAGGCCCGCGGCGATGTAAATTCCGTCAATGTTGGTACCGAAAGTGCAAAAAGTTGTCCTGCCATCGTTTGGAAACCTCGGAATGGCGAACGCCCCACACCTATACCGAGAGCCCAGATTGCCCGTCCCTGACTGTCCTCCGATCCTTTGTCATCAAGCCAGCGCCGGTCAAAACTCATAAAATTGTGAAAACGTTTTGTTTTCTTATCAAAGGCATGTTGGAGAAAACCAGCGCAGGTGGTGGCCAAGGTTCTCACGATTTCTGGATCCTTTCCCAGTTCGCTGAGCAGAACCGCCAGAATATATGCACGAGCATTGTCGTCTGTACAATAGCCCTCAGAAAAATTTGGAACGCCGCCGACAGCGTGTTGAAAAACACCGGTAGAATCGGTCATCCGAGAAAGGTGGTCCAATTTCAATTTAGGCAGTTCTCGAGGTCTCTGGTCGAGTGTCTTGGTGACAAGAATTTTGGGGGAGTGCACACCCATGTTCAGCCGTGATAGCTCGAACGAACTCATATATTGCTGTGCGACATTATTCCAGATCATGTCGCGCCCGATCCTGTATGCGTTCTTTCGAATTGCATGGCGCCTTGAATCATCCCTCAGTAAGCCGGTCACTTCCCGGGCGATAGACTGGGCATCGCCGAATGGCACCAACGCTCCACGATCCTCAGCCAGAAGTTCGGCTGCGTGCCAGTAAGGTGTCGAGACTACGGCTTTACCGGCGCCAAACGTATAAGCGAGTGTGCCTGACGTGATCTGCGCTTCATTGAGATAAGGTGTTACATAAAGGTCCGCCGCGCCTATGAACGCCTTCAGTGTGTCTATTTCCACGAACTGGTTGTAGAAGATGACGTTTGTTTCTACTTTATTCTTTTTGGCCAGGATCTCCAGGCTCAGCCTATAGGTTTCCCCGTGCTCGCGGAGTTCATTTGGATGCGTGGCACCCAGAATAATGTAAACAACATCGGGAAACTCCGCCAGAATGCCCGGAAGAGCATTGAGTACATATTCGATTCCCTTGTTGGGAGAAAGTAAACCGAATGTGAGTAATACTGTCTTTCCTTCAACACCGAACTGATCTTTGAAGTAGGTTGGGTCGACGAATCCCACATCTGGAATCCCATGCGGGATCAGGTCTATCTTAGCCGGCGGTGCATTATAAACATCCTGCAGTATCCGACAGCCTCGCTCGGCCATGACAACCAGCCTGGTTGAGAGCGAGATCAATTCTTGCATGACACGCTGTTGATCGGCTTGCGGTGTATGCAAAATAGTGTGGAGCGTCGTGACAACAGGCATTCGTAATTCGTGCAGGAATGCTAAAATGTGACTGCCGGCGGGTCCGCCGAAAATGCCGAACTCATGTTGTAGGCAAACAATATCTACATTGCTGATGTTGAGAAAGTCCGCAGCCCGCAGGTAGGACGATACGTCCTGCTCTTCAATCTCGAAGTGAACAACTTCCGGGTAATCGTAACCGCCATTGATATCGTTGACCGAGACTGAGAAACACCGGCTCTGCGGATACGTATTTGCGACTGATGCAAGTAGGTCTGACGTGAATGTGGCGATCCCGCATTTGCGTGGCAGGTGGTTTCCGACAAATGCAATCTTTTGAACTTTTACTGTTTTACTCATTATCCTTCCTTATCTCCATAGGTGTTTGATACTTCCTCGATTGATCGGATTAGACAGGAACCTTGAAATGAAGCAGCTCCTTATGCGTTTACAGGCCCTGGAGATAGCTAGAGATGTGTAAGCTTTTTATAACTTGTTCGTAATGTCCTTGATGAAGAACGATCCCATTAAAAAATTCATGAGGCTTAGTTGTAACGAGAAAAGATCTTGAGTATTGTCTCTACAAACTCAAATTTCTTCAGAAGTTCTACAGCATTTAGCGATAAAAAGCCCTCTCCATCCTAAATTTCTCAAGGTTCATACCTGGGGAGCGATCAGCAGATAATAGAAATGAGAACACAGCTCTGAATAGATATATTTAAAACACCAGTATCTAGGCACTAAAAAGATAGTGATCTGTATTTACAACATTGTCAAGGTTTGTAGGTCACTCACCGATTGTTCTCAAGGCGATTGTCTTGGCGTTAATAAAATTTTGCAGCCCGAACAGGCTCTTGAGAAAGGATCGGTTGGTAATATCACGAATAACGAGATTCAATCCGACAACCTCACCGTTTTATCAAGCTGACAATATTTTCAATTGCCAATGCCAATAATAGAATCGGCGTATGCCTTACAGGCAAAACGGATATTACTGATGGTTCCTCGGGGCGGGCAACTGACGATCCCGCATTTCTCCTTCAACTCTTTGTAATTATTTCGAACTTTAAACGTATATATTAAATAGTAATGGCAAAACGGGGTGCCCCAGTCAAATCGAATGCTTCCTCCTTGGTGATCGCCCATCCGTCATAAGCTTGTTCGATATCCTCCCGACTGATGCCTCGCGGCAGGGGTCCTCTGCGACCCGGTGAGAACGCGTACATCAGGAGCGAGGCGTTCTCGGTGGCCACCGCCGTGACCTCACGGCTCACCGCTCGCACCTGCTCGGGCTGGAGGCCATGTACGACGCCAAAGTCCAGGATGAGGTGAAATCCCGAGCCGATGCCCGAGGCCGTGAGTGTTGTTATGCTCCCTTCGACGAATAGAACCTCCACACCGGCTCTGCTTGCTCGTTTGCGGGCGATGCGGACCGCCTTCGGAACGATATCGATACCGGTTACCTTCCACCTGCGTTGAGCCAGGCGAACCGACCAAAATCCGGTACCACATCCAAGATCGAGCGCGCGCCCGTAGGGTTATTCTCTACCGCGCTCCTCTCGGTCAAAAAGCGCGACGGCCTGGTCGCCTATAGGAAGTGACGGCATCCGTTCCCACGGCGTCATGCCGACCAGGTACTGGAATTTGTAGAAAAGGCTCATGCAATCTCCTGGTAACGCCTTGGCGGCTAACAGTGAATATACAGTTTGTATAAACCAGAAAAACTAAATATCTTATTTCATTTATTGTATCGTTAGGGCGATCCTAACACTTTCGGCCCCTTGGCTGGCAAGCATTTCTCTCTAGCCCTTCCCGTTGGCTTCCCTTTTTTCAGAGGTCGCTATTCCGGCCATGCCCTCAAAATGCCCCTGCTGTGTCCCGAACTGTGTCCGCGAGAAACTGACCGTATCCAACTCCAGCCAACTGGAACCAAAATAGAAGAGAAATTCGGAGAAAGCGAAAATCAGAACTTTTCGCAGCCGTCTTTTCAGCATAGGAAAATCACTTGTCCGGTAATGCTGTTCAGGATTTGGGAATTGCCGAAGCTCCAATTAATGATCGGGCAAATTCAGCTTTTGATCGCCCGGAACCCGATCCTTGAGTTCTTCAAACCAGTTGTTGACAGATTCCGTCACGATAAGGCTGACCCGCCTTACTGAGGTCAAAGGGAGAGTGCAACGCTTTACGATTTTCGGCTTGCCTTTCGCTGTGTGCGACATGGTGACAATAACGCGTTTGGCTCCGGTCACCAGATCCATAGCGCCGCCCATCCCCGGCAACAGCTTACCCGGAACCATCCAGTTTGCCAACCGGCCCTTTTAATCCACTTGCAGGCCGCCGAGAATGGTCAAGTCAAGATGGCTGCCGCGGATCATGCCGAAGGAAAGGCAGCTGTCAATACTGGCGGTCCCGGGAATGGCGCCGACGAAACCTCCGCCGGCATCGATGAGCGATGGTTCCTCCATGCCTGCTCCAGGCATCGGCGCCATGCCGATGATGCCGTTTTCCGATTGGAAATAGACGTCCATGCCGGGCGGCATATACCCGGGAATCAACGTAGGCAGGCCGATACCGAGATTTACCAGGTTCCCGTCCTTTAATTCGAGTGCCGCCCTCTCCGCAATCAGAGTCTTATCGTCCATTGGTTTCGGCCCTCCCTATGATGTGATGAACGCAGACAAAGGGTGTTGCCACAGAGTCTGGCGGAATGCCCCCGAGCCCGAAACCGCCGGCGCGGATACGTTCCGCCAAAGTACCCTGCGGGCAAAGCTCCGCGTCCATTTCACTGGCGATTATCTGTCTCTGGGTTTCGGGGTTCAGCCCGATATGAGAGGCGATGAGCCGGCGAATCATTTTTGGCGCAACTAATTGTCCAATCCCGAAATTCGGCGTGCCGGTATCGCCGGTATCGTTGGAGATAATCGTGAGGTCCTTCCGGCCCTAGCGAACCATTTCGGCGATTATTCGATACGGTGATCCGACTCCGATGAATCCACCGATCATGATCGAGGCTCCATCCGGAATCCTCTCTACCGCCTCGCTGCAACTGATGAATTTGTTCATTTGCCTTGCACCTCGTTAGAACTGGACCGCTCCCGCGCCCTTTAGACCCAGTATCTGTCGCATATCCTCCGGTGTAGCGATATCCCGGCCGAACTCGCGCGCGAGTCGCACGATCTTTTCGACAAGTTGCGCGTTTGTGCAGAGCTTCCTTCTGCCGATAAAAATATTGTCTTCCAGGCCTACCCGCACATGTCCCCCCATCATGATGGCCACAGCGGCAAGGTTAATTTCGGCGGGATAGCCAACCCCGATGACCGACCATTTATAATTCTCGCTGCCGAAAAGCCGGTCAGCGGTTTGCTTCATCACAATCAGGTCTTCAATGGTCGCAGCCAGTCCGCCCAGGACTCCCAAGACGAACTGAATCCACAAGGGAGGCTTCGCAAGGCCGTTTTTCAGCAAGAACCGCAGATTATATAGATGACCCACATCATAAGCTTCGAATTCGGGACGCACGTCGTTCTCGGCAAAAGTGCTGGAATAGATTTCCATATCGCCGAATGTGTTTCGAAAGATGAAATCTTTGGTGCCCTCGGCGTAGGCCTGTTCCCAATCATACTTGTAATCCTCGGCTTTGAATCTCCTGGCCACCGGGTGAATGGAAAAATTGATGCTGCCAAGGTTGAAAGAAGCCAACTCGGGACGATAGCGCGGAATCACGCGCAGCCTGTCCTGAGGGGACATGCCCATGCCTCCCCCTGTTGTTATACCGATAACAACGTCGCTGCCGGCCTTGATTCCCTTCAGAACCGGCTCGAAGAGATCGGGATCGGAAAGCGGGCGGCCGTTCACCGGATCGCGCGCATGGACGTGAACGGCCGTAGCGCCGGCATGGCCGCAATCAATCGCGTCCGCAATGAGGTGTTCCGGCGTAAAAGGCAAGTGAGGCGTTTGGGTTGGAATGGTGATCGCGCCGGTAAGCGCGGATGTGATAATCAACTTGTCGGCCATGGCTGCTCCCCTGATTCAGGCTGTTTGCCGGTTTATCGCTGTAGCTCTCTGACGGATCCTCAAGTTTTTCTATTATTTCGCGCGCTTGGCGACGAAATCCTCGCTTCCATAGCTGCCGACCGTTCGGGAACCGCGAATCTCATCACCCGAAATTGTGCCCTTATACTCGCACCTGAGCTCCTGGCCCTGAACTTTCAGCGTTTCGACAAACGATATTTCATCACCTTTCACCGAGCCTTCCGTTAAAGCGGACTCGCTGGATTCGCTTTCCATGGACATCACGGCTGTTCCGGTGAGTTTCTCTCCCGCAACTTTAAAGTCGAAAGTGTAGTTCATCTCACCAATCGGGGTGTTGATGACGGCGGTCCATTTGCCGGAAATGTCGGCGGCAAAGGCCGGAACCGTGCAGAGAAGCGCAATAGACACAACCAGCAGAAATCTTAACCGTTTCATTGTAGGATCTCCTTTTTTGGGTAAGCATTTTTAAACCGCAATGTGGTATAAACATACCGTAATGCAATATCCATAATCAACCAAGAATGGAGGTCGGGATGAAGAAGGTCACATTGCCGGAGGCGAAGCCCTATGCGCCGCCCAAACACTTCAATATGACCGCGTTGAGGCTTCAGGGAAAAGATGAGACCGGAACGCGGCAATTCTGGATGGGTCTTTCTCACTTCCTGCCGAATGGAGGCGCGGAGATGGACGCGACCTCCATGGAAAAGCTTTATTTTGTGCTTGAGGGAGAGGTCACCGTCACTACTCAGGACAAGCAGACGTGCGTGCTGAAGGCTTGGGATTCGCTGTACGTCGGACCCAATGAGGCCAGGGCGATCGTCAACCATACCAACAGGCCCGCCAGCATGCTGGTGATCATCACATACCAATAATCAGGAACGATCCTGCGAAAGGCGGTGAATCAATGGAATCAAGCGTTGACCTGAACTACGTACAAAACATGTTTAGCATCAAAGATAAAGTGGCCGTCGTGACCGGCGGCGCCGGCGCCCTGGGGAAAGCCGTCGCGCTGGGTTTGGCGGTATATGGCGCCGACGTCGTGGTAACCGGCCGTACGATGAAGACGCTGGAACCGGTGGTGAGAGACATTGAGGCGGTCGGCCGGAGAGCCCTGGCTCTGAGTTGCGATGTCGCAGTTGAAGAAGATGTCGCGAACATGGTGCGGGAAACTCTGAAGGGATTCGGCACTGTGGATATCCTCGTCACGGTCGCCGGAATAGCGAAACGTTTTCCCGCCGAGGAATTTCCCATCGCCGACTGGCAGCAGGTAATGGACGTCAACGTTCGGGGAACATTCCTCTGCTGCAAGCATGTGGCGAAAATTTTCAAGGAAAAGAAAAAGGGAAAAATCGTCACTATCTCATCTGTACGCGCCTTTGCCGGTCATCCGAGCGGGTACGCCGCCTACGGAACCAGCAAAGGCGCGGTGAATCTCCTGACCAAGCAGCTGGCGACCGAATGGGCGAAGTACAACATCAACGTCAACTCGATTGCTCCCTGTATTTTCTGGACGCCGCTGACCCAGGAGGTTTTGGAAAACGAGCAGATGTACAAAGTTTTCATGTCCAGGATTCCCATGGGCCGAGCGGCGCTGACTCAGGATTCGGTTGGGGCTGCCGTTTATCTCTCTTCTCCCGCCTCGGATTTTGTTACCGGGCAAATCCTTTACGTGGACGGCGGCACGGTCGCCGGATAAAGAATAAATTGGAGATTCTGAAATGAGCGACAATATGAAATTAGTGGACCTCAGTCACCCGTTCGGCCCCGGATGCCCTCTTTGGCCATACTTCGAGGATATCAAAGTCGAGCGAATGCACTATCATGCCAAATCAGGCGTACTTTCGCAGAAGATCACGACCGTGATGCACTGCACGACGCATGCCGATTCTCCAGGCCACGTTGTCGAGGGCCTCAGATTTACCCATGAATTGCCGCTGGATCTTTACTATGGAACGGGCGTTGTCGTGGATATTCCAAAGAAAAAATGGGAATTGATTACGGCCGAAGATCTGGAGAAGGCAACTCCCAGAATCGGGAAGGGTGACATAGTGATCGTACACACCGGCTGGAACAGGTATTGGGGAGATAACAAGCAGTATTTCTGCTACTCTCCCGGTCTTGGACGCGAAGCCGGAGAGTGGTTTGTAGCAAAGGGCGTAAAAGCTGTAGGGGTGGACCAGCAGGCATTGGATCATCCTCTCCATACTGCGATCGGTCCGCATGGTCCCGGTCCCATCAATCCTTCCCTTTGTGAGGAATATAAACAGCTGACGGGTCGCGAGGTCCTGGAGGATTTCCCCGAATGGGAACCCTGTCACAACCTGCTCCTTAGAAACGGAATTATGGGATGGGAGAACGTGGGCGGCGATATCGCCATGGTGGTCGGAAAACGGGTCACCATAATGGGGCTTCCGCTGCGATGGTATATGGGAGACGGATCCATCGTCCGGATGGCGGCCCTGATTGATGAGAAGGACATTAACCCCGTTCCTCCGAGAGTTTATAAATACGGAGTTGTATGAATCCTGAGGTGTCGGAACATGGAAAAAATTGCGGTGATCGGCGCCGGTCTCATGGGGCACGGCATTGCGCAGGTTTTTTCGGTGAAAGGGCATGAGATTGCGATCCACGATCCTTTCCCGAATGCGTTGGCCAGTGTTCCGGAGCGAATACGTGCAAACCTGCGCAGCCTTGGCCTTGACGAATCGTCTGTTGAGAGAATATCCCTGCACAATACACTCAAAGACGCGGTAGAGAATGCCGACATTGTCTTTGAGGCTGCACCCGAGAATATTGCGATGAAACAGGGGATCTTCGAGCAAATGTCAACGATGACACATGCCGGTTGCATCCTGGCCAGCAATACGTCGGTCATCCCGATCGGAGAGATCGCCGCCAGGGCCGAGAATCCGGGCCGTGTCCTCGGCACGCACTGGTGGAATCCTCCATACCTGATTCCATTGGTGGAAGTCATCCAGGCGCCCTGTACCGAATTAGTCTCGATAGAAAGATGTATCGATCTGTTGCAGCGGGTTGGGAAAGTTGCCGTCCATGTCCAACGCGATGTGCCGGGTTTTGTCGGCAACCGTTTGCAGCACGCGCTCTGGAGAGAAGCAATCTCCATTGTAGCAGCTGGAATCTGCGATGCCGAAACGGTTGATCTCGTAGTCAAAAACAGTTTCGGAATGCGGTTGCCGGTGTTGGGACCGTTGGAGAATGCGGATCTGGTGGGCCTGGACTTGACTCTCGCGATTCACAATGTAATCCTTCGACATCTTGAAGCTTCACCCGAACCCAGTCCCTTGTTGCAACGCTACACGAAAGAACAGCGCCTCGGGATGAAAACGGGCAAAGGCTTCTACAAATGGACACCGGGGTCGGCGCAGCATGTCCGCGATCGGATGATTAGGCATTTGAGGAATGCAACACGCGAGGGAGAGTCGTTTAGTAATGGATCGCCTAAAAACAAAACCTAAGCCCCGAGACCGAAATGGGGTTCAGGTTATTGCTCGTGCTGCCGAAATCTTGCGGGCACTTGAAGGCAGCGATGGTATGCGCCTTGGCCAGCTTGCCGAAAGGGTTGGCTTGCCCAAGTCTACAGTGCAGCGGATCATCACTGCTCTTGATTCGGAAAATTTCGTAGTTTCGGCATCTCCCGGCGGGCGCTTGCGGTTGGGCCCGGCTTTGGTCAGGATTGCCCACTCCATACGCTTCCCGATCGCGGAAACTGCCCGGCCATATCTTCGGAAGCTTTCCGAAAAAACGGGTGAAACCGTGGACCTCGCGTTACTGGATGGGGAAAAAGCGGTCTTTGTGGATCAAATCCCGGGATCGCAGCGCCTCCGGACGGTGTCCGCCATCGGGATTTCATTTCCACTGCATTGTACGGCTAACGGGAAAGCGATGCTCGCCGTGATGGGCGCCGGGGAATTGAACCGGCTCAAAAAAAGTATTCGCCTGGATGCTTTTACCAAGAAATCCATTCGATCCTGGAAAAAGCTTGAAGAGGAACTTCTCAGGATTCGCGAAACTGGGATCGCATACGACCGGGAGGAACACTCGATAGGGATCTCGGCCGTCGGAGCTGCGATCGTCGGCTTTGAAGGAGAAATTACCGCAATCACGATTCCGACACCAACGGTGAGATTTGCCAAGAAGGAGCCTGAATTAGTGCAGGCGCTTCAGCTATGCCGAGAGGCAATCAACAGAATCCTAGGCGATCACCGCCGCAAGAGTAGGTCGGCTATTTGATCTCCATTGTTCGGGTTGATCGCGGGGATCACCGTCGACGCCTATGGTGTTAACGAGCGGGGCCGCAACTATCAGGGAAGGGAGAATAATTTGCCATGCGGAGGGGAAAAACCATGATGACTCTGCGGCTTTTTCCCCGAAAATTCGAATCCTTGCCGGCCGCCACAGCCTGGTATCTGGCAGATCTTGGCGAGTCGCGGGGCAAACAGGAATTGTTCACTCGCCAATTAGTGTTCTAGTCATGGTTGTGCTTATCCGAACCCAAAGGGATAGCCGCTATTCCATAGAACAGAAAATATCGCGCTTATCCTGCCTATCCGCCTGAAAGGGAATAATGGCCCAGAGTCTTGCCGATCATGGTTATGTTCTCAGTTGAATTATGTTCTTAGTTTTTCTTCTTATGCTTCAGTATTTTAATCTACTTTCCTGATTTTAAATCATAGATAAATAGTTTTTTCCTTTTTATTATCCCTGCTTTTAGTTCTTCGCCCCCATCTCCTATGCTTCTACAGCTTTTGTCAATGGTCCATACCAGGTCTGCAATCAGGGGGAGATTTTTATGCCGAAGCGTAGGAAGTGCCCTTTTTGTCGCCGGCTGTTCATCCCGGATCTGCGGGTCAAGGAGCGACAAAAAACTTGTGGTCGGAGAGAGTGTCGCGGCGAGCAAAAACGCCAATTGGATGCGCGTTGGCGGTTGCAAAATCCAGACTACTTTCGGAATTTATATCCACAACAAAAGCAGGCTTACGGTACCCGGGCCGAATACCGAAAACGCTACCGCAAGGATCATCCCGATTATGTCCAGCGTAACGCCGCTTTCGTCAAGAAATACCGGAGGCGCCGCAACGAGAAAGCGGCAAAAGATGTAAGTTCCACAAGTTGTGATCTGCGTCTAACTGTTTGGAAACAAACGGGTAAGGTTAAAATTACCCATGTAAGTCACACAAGTCGCGATATTCTTGTAACTCTTTGCGAAAATGCATCTTAGCGGGAAATTACCCATGTAAGTTCCACAAGTTCAGATAGCATTCCCGGCCGCCGCCAAATATTCTCGCTGCATGTTGACGAAACGACCACAACCGCCGCGCCCGGATCGCATTCGATCTATCCGCGGATCTTTCAGTTGGATCGATCACCGATTTTTCCGCCAGGGATTCGACCAGGGATTAACCCGCCTGGAGAAGCTCCTCTACCTTGTGCTTATTGCCGTTTCCAATCGGGATGGTGTGAGCTTTTATTCGGACGAGCGACTGACGGAACTTCTCGAGATCCGCCACCCCCACGAACTAAGTGGGGCTCGCAATGAGCTGATTGATCGGGATCTGATCGCATTCGAACGGGGAATCTATCAAGTTCTGGATCTGCCTCCTCAACCTCAAACACCCGGTTACCGGGAAAATGGATGAAAGGATCCGTTTTGAATCTTGCCGCCTGGATTGCCGATTACCAAACGTACCTTGAATCCACCGGTTATGCCGGCGCCACGATCCTATCTCGAATGAAGCACCTGAACTGCCTGCTCGCCTTTATCAATGCGCAGGACCTGAAAAGCTTGGAAGAGTTTCGCCCGGAACTGGCCATCGACTTTACCGATTACTGGGTGCGCCATCAACCTTATGCCAAGTCCGGTAAGGCTACCCTGAAAAAATCGAGATTCAAACCGCATCATCACAAAGGAATCCAGTATACCCTCCATTGCTTCTTCCGCTGGGCGCACTCCACCGGACGTCTTCAACATAATGTTTTTCCCCTAATGCCTCCTGTGCGTGGCAACTACTTTTTCCAGGAGGTGGCCGGCTATATGCATTTCTGCCGACAGCATAAGGGCTTGGCCCGAAACTCCCTGATAGAGATTGAACTCTTCGTGCGCCGCTTTGACGGATTCCTGCATTCCCGGCAGGTGAAACATTGGAATGAGATGCGAATGCATCACATTGATCTGTTCATCCGGCAGCAGGCAGACAAGAACATTAAGCGTATTCGTCGCATTCAGAATGTGCTGCGCGGTCTGTTCCGGTATCTGTTCAGCCTCAATCTGGTGAATCGTGACTGGGCCCTGGCTTTGCATGCTCCCCGCCAATACCACCTCGCTGATGTCCCCCGAACCATTCCCGCGGACCAGGTGATCCGATTGCTGCAGAGCATCGACCGCAATCGGCGAGGCGGCAAAAGGGATTTTGCCATGATACTGATGGCGGCCGGCCTTGGTGTGCGCGCCAATGAGCTGGCCAATCTTTGCCTTGAAGATCTCGATTGGAAAAAAGGCGCAGTCCGTTTCAAACAGTCCAAGAATGGGAAACTGCTCTGGCTGCCGCTTTCGGGGCCTCTGATTGGAGCTCTGTCGTCTTACCTGCAGAACGAACGCCCCAACGACAGCGCCTCGAGAAACGTTTTTTTGCGGCTGGATGCTCCCTGGGAACCGCTGACCCCGGCCGGAGTCGCCGGCGCCATACGGAAAAGAATGCGCGCGGCCCAGATCGCGGGCAGCGGTCATCAGCTGCGGCATAGTTTTGCCGGTGAACTGCTGCGAGTTGGAGTCAATTTTTCAACCCTGCAGGAACTGCTGGGACATAGCCATATTACGTCCACTCAGATCTATACCAAAATCGATCTGAAACAGCTCCGTGAAGTGGCTGAAAGCGATGGTGAAAACTACTGAGATGAATAAGCTGCCCGAATTGAACTACGAGAGTTTCCTGGCCGCTGCAATGCGGGATTACCTGGACTACCTCGACCACCTCGGGTTCAGCACCATGAACCATGCCTACAATCTCAAGAGTATTGATCGCTTTCTAATCGAAAACGACATCCGCCATACCGACCAGCTTAATACCCGGCTAATGGTCGAGTTCGCAGACAAACACAAAGGGCGGATTAAAGCCAATACCCTGCGATTGCTGCGGCATACTTTTTATGGATTCTGCCGTTACATGATTCGTCTTGGCTGGATGGTGGAAAATCCAGTGGCCGGGTTTCCCGTGCTCAAATCCCAGTCTTATCTCCCGCATGTTTTTTCCCCGCAGGAGCTGAGGCTCTTCTTCGATTCCTTCAAAGCAAAGATACAACAGGAAGAGAATCCAACAGTGCGTTTCCGCGCTCTGTCCTACTACACCCTCTACCACCTTCTGTATGCCTGCGGACTGCGTGTTTCTGAAGCCACTGCGCTCACAACATCCGTGTATTGTTCCCGTCAAGCGACTTTGTACATAGAACGTTCGAAGTTTCGCAAAGACCGTCTCATACCGATCAGTCGAAAAGTATGCTCCAATCTCGATTATCTTCTGACCGTGCGGCAGGGCCTGTTCGGGATTCCGCGCGAAGGATTCCTGTTTTTATTGGTGCCTCAATGCCGGCCGTACGCTCGAGATTGGCCCGGTCAATACTTTCGCAGAGTTCTCCAGCGCCTCGGGATTTACCATAACAAGGAACATCATTGCGGCGTCTGCCATGGAACACCCCATCTGCACGAGCTTCGCAGAGCCTTCGCCGTCCATCGCCTCCTGAGATGGTATCGGGATAAGGCGGACGTCAACGCCAAGCTCCCTCTGTTGGCCACTTATATGGGGCACAGTTACTTCGGACACACGAAGACATACCTGACCTTGACCCGACAACTGCTTTCGGAAGCGGGAAGCCGGTTTGCCCAAAGCTTCGACCGCCTGGACTGGATGACGGATGATTCCAAGCTCGGATAAACTCTCGGTTCATCTCCATTACTTTTTTACGCGCTATCTGCCGCAACACCGGGAGGTCTCGTCCCATACGTTGTCGAGCTATAGGCAAACGTTCATTCACCTCGTTCGCTACTGGAACCGATCCTTCCCGGATTGTCCCGACCCTACAATAGATCGATTCCATGTTGGATTTTTGCTGGAGTTCCTTTCCTATCTGGAAAAAGAGCTGGGCAACGCGGCAGCGACGCGCAACTCCCGCCTGGCTGCCCTGAAGTCCTTTTTTAAAATGGTCAGTCTGATCGAGCCCCGCTATCAAACGCAATGCCGTCAGATCCTGATGATTCCTGAGAAAAGAGTGCGGCGCTGGCCCTTTGAATACCTGGAGAAAAACGAAGTCGATTCGATTTTCGCCTGCGTCAATGTGCATACTCACGACGGCTACCGCGATCTCTGCATTCTCCGCTCGCTGTACAACACCGGAGCGCGCGCTTCCGAGTTATGCGGCATCAACCTGCCCGACCTTGATCTTAAAAACAAACAGGTGTTGCTTTATGGCAAGGGAAAAAGGATCCGCACCGTTCCCCTGTGGGATTCCACCGCCGCATTCCTGAATAATTACCTGAAATCCGAACGGCGGGTTCCTCTGGAACCTTACGGCAACTTCCTATTCATCAATCAGCGCGGCGGCTCCCTGACTCGGTCAGGCCTTTATGCGCTTTGCAAAAAATACCTCGTTAAGGCTCGTGCCAGAGTGCCCACGCTGGCGCGTAAGCGAGTTCACCCGGTGCATGTCTGGCGCCGCACAACAGCTTCTCATCTGCTGCTTGCCGGCGTCGATCTGACTGTGATTCAGGAATGGCTGGGGCATGTCTCGATCGACACTACCTGTGGATATAAAGGCATCTCGATCGAAACCAAGCGTGAAGTGTTACAGAAGTTTTATTTGTTTGAGAAAGCCTGGCAGAAAACCAAAACGGAAGGGATTGATTGGAGTTTGCATCCGAATTTACTGTCGTTCCTGGAATCGCTTTAAACCATCTTCCAGGAGCCGGGATCATTGCGTCATCAGCCCGATAATTATGTTCTGTGTTTTTTTACCCGAATCGCTTACTGCTTATTTATCAATCACTTAACAAAAACAACCAAAATCCTGATAACTCATAGCGAATTAGGGAGATACGGCAACTCAGAACATAATCATGGACATAAGCATCTCCCGGCTAATCTGGCTGTCATGCTTTTTGGTGATTCGTGGCGGCAATTATCAGGGATGAGGGGAATGGGAAAAGGGAAATTGCGGGTAAGCCGCTGCAGCGAAATCAAGTCACTTTTCCGGAATGGATGTCAGGATCTAGAAACGAAAATAGCCTAACAGCATGGTCAAGTTCCCAACGTCTTGTTGATCGATCTTATTTTGTTTGTCCTTGAAGATCTATCTTTCTCGTGAAGTCTTCCCAAACCTGATCGCTACCCGATTCTCGGCATGAGCAGGTATGAGTCATACTTACCGCCTGCGTGAATGATATGATTCCCTCTATTCCGGGTTACCGGACCGGGCAGATTCATACCGCCGGGACCACCCTGCCTGAAGCGGGCCATTACATTGTGCCCGGCTATCACAAGCTCAAGTTTTTCACCGCTGTGCCATCTCATGCCGATGGGACGGATATGAATATCCAGCGGAACTATCTCGCCGGGTTTGATTAACTCCTCAACATCATGAGCATGATACGGAAACCAGGGAGTCGGCTGTGAAGTATCCAATCGACGATGTGATGCCCGTAACCGGCCGTCCGGACCGGTAAAGCCGTAGCCTCCCGGCACATGCTTTCCGGAAGAATCCAGCTTGTGCACCAACGCAAAGATATCGGCATCCTCTGCATCATCGGTCTCTATCCACAGACGCAGACTGACATAGCCGCTGAATTCTGTATCTTCCTTGAATTCGATTGCAAACCTGACATCGCTCTGGCCGTCATCCGATTGATAGCTGATAGTTGATTCATTTTTTGCAGGCTCGGCATTAAGAGCATTACTGGATGGATCCAGATACAATTTCTCATAGCGGGTTCGGCCTAACGGCCATTCTCCCTCTGAACGGTTAACCGTGTCGGTTCCTCCGGGATCCAGAACAGAGAGACGCACTTTCGGAGTTTCTTCCCAGCCGCTTTTCTCTCCTTTCAAATAGTGATCAAAAAATCGCCGAAGGTCATCTGCGTATTCGTAATAGTCCGGCCACTCGCCGGTGTTGTGGACCCGAAGCCATCTATCTTTAGAAGAAATCCTCCGGAACGCATCAATCGTTTGATGTCCATTCCAGCTTGCCACTATATAGGCGGGAACGTTTATCTTCTCAAGCTCCGGAGCTTTGTCTTTCCAGTAGCCGTTCATCAACGGATACTTTTCGGCCATCACTGTCATGTCTTCGACCCGGTTCATGCCTATTTGTGTTCCGGTATTCAGGTTGTTGAAAGCCGTATCACAAATACCGCCTCTGCGGACATCACAGCGATAGAGATCGATGTGTCCTTCCCATGGAGCGATGGCCGCCAGGTGCGGAGGATTTTGTGCTGCAGCAAACCACTGTATGATCCCCAGCCAGGAATTTCCTGACAAGGCCACTCTTCCGTTACACCATTCCTGAACAGCTGTCCACTCGATGAAGTCGTAACAATCTTCAGCCGACTTGGTTCCCCACATGTAGATATCACCTTCGGAATAGAAGGAACCACGGGCATCCACGTTAATCACGGCATATCCGTGGTTGCACCAGTAGGCCGGATCGGGTCCCTCGAATTTCTGGAGACCGGAAACTGCACCAGGATCAACTCCCGGAGGTGCCGGCTGGGGAAGCGTTTTGCCATAAGGACTCCAGGCTAAGATCGCAGGTACCACCTCAGTACCAACAGGAAGGAAGATATCCGCATATAGGGTTGCCCCATCCCGCATCGGAACGCCGACATCCCTGTGCCGGGTAATATCGCAAGGTAACGTAATACCGTTCTCGATGATCGTTCTTCCCTTTTTGAGAACAGAAACACCGGGTTTAAACTCTATTTCAGAAGCGGTCTGTAATTCGATGCCACGGTTTTTCGTATCAAGCGGCTGTGCCTTGCGAAACGCGACCTCTATATTCTCTGAACCAAACTGAATTGTTTCGTATGAAATTCCATCCGTCATGTCACACTCACCTTTATATATTCTAGGGCACTTCTCGCCGCAATACGGCCGGTACCCAGGGCAAATCCCATGGCGTTACCAGGTAAGATATTGGGATAGATATCTTTATACAGATTGCATATCATGTCCCCTCCGGCAGCGTACAGTCCCGGGATCACCGAAAGATCAGGAGTAAGAACCTCGGTCCTGTGATTCACCCTTACTCCT
The DNA here is from genome assembly GCA_037386985.1 of Acidobacteriota bacterium. Classification (GTDB taxonomy): domain Bacteria; phylum Acidobacteriota; class UBA6911; order UBA6911; family UBA6911; genus UBA6911. The sequence continues at coordinate 23,836 of JARRLM010000001.1, forward strand.
TCCGGGGTTCCGGTGCTGCCCATACTCCTGGAGGCATAGAATTTCGGTCGTTTTACCGGCCTGAGATACCGGGCCTTCTTGTTGAAAAGCGTATCCCGGCCCGTTTCGCAGCATCTGTTGTATTCCCCGATGGTACTTTTCAGGCCTTCTTTATCAATCCCGGTCTTTTCGGTCAGTTCATCGATAGTCTCAGCTACGAATACCATAGGAGAACCTTTTTCAAGTATCTTTGCCACCTCAGCATCAAACTCCTCCCGGTTGACTGTTGCCGTGGGTGTTCCTGCCTGCGCGATACCAAAACCCATGGGGAATTCCAGTCCATTCTCAATGAAATAATCTTTCGTATCTTCATCATAGATACGAAACGCGCAGCGGTCTTTTTGAAGTGACAGGGCGTTGCCCCCAAAGGGAGTAGTAACGGCAACCTCCTCGTTTACAAACCTCTCGCCAAACAGGTTTACCATCAGGTGCGGGTGACCAAAAGATGCCATCAACGGATTCATCAGGTTTTTGGCTGAAGCTTTGTGATCACCACCGAACGGCGGCGGCATGGTACCTTCGGTTGTTTCTGCTCCAACTTCCTTGGCCATGCTGATCCCTTCTCCCACCAGGCCCGGAATACCGAAGGGAGCCCGGTGATGGCCGCCAAAACCACCGGTAGCCAGAATGACAGCTTTACACTTTACCCGAACGGATTCACCTTCCCTGGTTTCGGCTTCAACCCCGATAATACGATTATTTTCCTTTACCAGCTTCTTGGCCGCAGTTTTCAGCAGTAACTGAACTCCAAGTTCTTTCGCTTTTTCTTCGAGTTTGCGCATCATGGTAGCAGCCCCGCCCAGGCCCGGCTGGGGAGGATCCGGTTTGACTATATGAGCCGTATAGTACCCGCCCGGACCGTGAGATGTCAGATCGGTAAACTCCACTCCCATATCCTCAAACCATTCCATGGTCTCCGTGGACATATCGATTAGTGTTTTTATAAGCCGGGCATCCACCGACCATTGCATAAAATCCATGTATGCCCGGAAAGCTTCTTCTTTAGTCAGTGGATATTGCTTAATTTTCTGGAGCTTGCTTTCGACACAGAATAACTGGTTTGCCCTGAGAGCAGTACCTCCGGTGTGAGGGGCTTTTTCAATTGCGATTACGCCGGCACCACCTTCTGCCGCCGTCACTGCTGCCGCCAGCCCGGCAGTCCCGGCAGACAGAACTGCTATATCGGATTGATACTGTTTCATTTCGATTTTCCTTTTTTCTCAGGTTTCAGGTATTTGCCGTAAGCTTTGTATTTCTCGATTTTTTTCTGGGTTTCCGGCATTTCAAGTTGCGGTCCTTCTTCGTCACGATGCCTCATGATCCAGCCCAGATGGTGGCGTTGTTTTTCAGCAGAGAACCGTGGATTCCGGATATCGTCGGCGTTCCACTCCACCCGGTATGTACCACCTTCACTGGACACCTTTCCATGTACCTGGCAGGTTGGGCAGGCTATATCCGGCAGGCCATTTTCGAGATAGAAAATATTACAGTGGCAGACCGGGCAGGAGATGGGAGAGTCATCTCCCACATACGCAACTTCTTCGAATGGCAGGCTCATCGCCCTTACCAGGTTTCTACCGAGCTGCCGGCTTCTGTCTATTGCCCGTTCGTTATCGGGAGTCAGGGCAGCGCCCAGATCGGCACAATGATCTATCTGCACCTGGTCAACAATCGTTGAAAAGTGCTGAATCAACAGGTGAATGGTCGGTAAGCCGAGACTGGTCCAGCCATCGTACCCTGAACCTCCGACCGATATGGCAGCGGACAACTTCTTTCGTTCATGGACAATCGGGTTGCGCATGAAAAAGTGATTGATCTTCTCACTTGCGCAGAGCAATGAACCGGGCGCCCTGAGATGGTATACCGGAGCAGCCAATATCAAAGCTGACTCTCCAAGCATGATATTTTCAAAAAGCCAGTCCGTATCATCAAACGGGCATACCGGTTTGATGAAACATGCCCCGCAACTTTTGCAGGGCAGGATCTTTATATCCATAGCCCGAATAATCTCCGATTCTCCTCCTTCCTCTTCAGCAGCCATCAAAGCTGCTTTTAAAAAGGCCTCGCAGTTTCCATCTTTTCTCCCAAAAGACAAACCGGTTATTTTGCCCATGATTCTCCTTCTTGTCGGAACAATTGATCATCCGGAATCCTGATGGCAGCCTGAGGATAGGAAAAATTAGCGGCGGTTTTTTGTAGCGCCTATCCAACCAGATAGTCTTCAGCTTCTGATCAAAGGGATTATGTAAACTCTCTTGAATTTTCGACCGTGATTTAATCCCAGGCCCGCCTTTCCGAGTGCCTATAGTGCGAAATTGCCTGGGCAATCTCAGGCATGCTTTCCTCCAGATAGAGGTTGCCAGCACGCTACTTGTTTATATTCGGTGAATCCTGAGGCTATTATAGGCCGCTCATGTTGATGTCGGAAGGCAAATCATGGGCTTCGTGTAACAACGATTTCTGACTGGACAGGTCACATGGAAGCAAACGCTGTATTTCGGTGTTCAGTCAACTACTTCTCGCTCGAAGATCAGATCGGCATAAGATGAAGCTCCATATCCACGGACAGCAGGCGCAGATGCCTAATCGAATCGCCAGCCATCTATAGCGAGAGTATTGATTTGATCCTGGTGGATTCGTTGAAATTACCTGTGAATCCTCCACCCTTCAGTTTTACACGGACATACTTGTATTCGTATCTTTTAGCCATTGTTACCTCCCATTTAATGCGATTCTCGGATTCACTACAGGCACGAGGAATCGTACGAACCCGATTTTGTCGTTGAGACGAAGACAGAGAAGTTTCTCTGCGAACCCAAACGGGCCACGGAAATGACAGATGAGGTTGTGTTAGCCAAAGCCGATGCGGCAGCGATCTGGTGCAAACACGCCACAGCGCATGCAAAAGAAAATGGTGCTAAGCCATGGAGATACCTGCTAATTCCACACGACCATATACAAGAACAAATGACGCTCGGTGGGTTGGCGGCTCGATACGAAGTGAATGCTGCGAACTGAGCCGATGCTATCCGTCTGACCTGTTTTGAGCTGTGTCCCGTGCTGTGTCCGCGAGAACCTCGATCAATCTAACTCCAACCAACTCAGTCCAACTTCCTGCCCCACGTCCCTCGCGGCTTGTGCTTATTTATCAATGGTTTGCGGCAGTACGTTACAGGCCTGAAAATCCGTGTGTCGACGGTTCAATTCCGCCCCCCGGCACCACTCCCAAAGCCTCTTCCGTCAAGCACTTACGCAGATTCTGCCGCTTCTCAGATAGCCCCGAAATACCCTCAAAATACCCCTGCTGTGCCCAAAACTGTGCCCGCGAAAAACTCACCGTATCCAACTCCAGCCAACTGGAACCAAGATGGAGGGGAAATGGAGGGGAATCAGAAGAGGAACTTTCCGTTGGCACTAAACAACATAATCCTGACCAGTGTGCATCCTGGTCTCCACGGGCAAGGAAAGTATCTCTCGGGATATAGCAGTTGACTGATAGAAAATATTTTACGAGGATAGCAATGAAGTGTGCCGGAACCTAAGAGCAAAGAAAAGATAAACGCTTAGATTCTTCCATCGGTGCATGTCAATTCGATCGGTCAAATTGGATTTTCCTAAAAATGAATCTTGAATGAATAAGGCTCGGGAGACATGTAAAGCGATCCTTTGTTTTTGTCATTCAACTTGCCGAGGAAATATCAATGGATCCTTTGTGGATAGCTGCAGCATTTGTTTTTGGAGCTATTTCCGGCAGAGTGGGATTGCCTCCGCTCGTGGGTTTTTTAATTGCTGGGTTCGTTCTCAAAGATTTCGATATAGAAGGAGGAGATTTCCTGGCTAGGGTTTCCGATATAGGTGTGACGCTGCTTCTTTTTACCATAGGACTTAAATTGAAATTGAAGAGTCTTGCCAAACCTGAAGTATGGGCAGGAGGCCCTTTACATATGCTGATCACAATTGTCGTTTTCGGGGGCGGTATCCTTATCCTTGGGATTTGGCAAGTTCCATACTTCAATCATCTGAGGTTGCAAAACTCTCTCTTGATTGCTTTTGCGTTAAGTTTTTCAAGCACCGTTTTCGCTGTCAAAATGCTTGAACAGAAGAAAGAAACGGCATCCAAACATGGAGCGGTTGCCATAGGGATTCTGATTATGCAGGATGTGATTGCGGTCATCTTTCTTGCATTATCATCCGGTAAGATCCCGTCGCCATGGGCTGCAGCATTAGTTCCGGCACTGCTCATCCTAAAACCACTTGCGGGGAAATTTGTTCGTCAATGCGGTCATGGTGAAATGCTTATTCTGTTCGGTATTCTTATGACGCTGGTCGGCTACAGGAGTTTTGAACTGGTTGGATTGAAAGGCGACCTCGGCGCTCTGATATTCGGGATGCTTCTGGCGTCGAATCCAGTGGCACACGAACTGTCAGAAAGGTTGCTAGGTTTTAAGGACCTGCTCTTGGTAGGATTTTTCCTCAATATTGGTATGTCGGGATTGCCGACTCCGGCTGGATTTGCGGTTGCGCTAGGTCTGGCCGTAGTAATGTTACTGAAACCTATAATCTACTTTTTTGTCCTTACAAGGTTCAGACTGCGTGCCAGGACCTCGATGCTGGCATCCTTCGGCCTTGCCAATTACAGTGAGTTCGGTCTTATTGTCGGGACAATCAGTGTAAGCAAAGGTTGGTTGGGGACGGATTGGTTAATTATTATCGCTATTGCACTGTCTTTGACATTTATAATGGCCGCACCTCTCAATGCGGCTGCACACCAAATGTATACCCGGCTTGCATCTAAATTGAAACGGTTTGAAACTACTAAACGCCTTTTGGAAGATACACCGATTGATAGCGGAAATGCCCAAATTGTAATCATCGGTATGGGGAGAGTTGGCACAAGCACTTATGATGCAATACAGGAGCAACATGGAGACGTTGTTATGGGCATCGATTTTTCTCTCGACAACGTGAACGCGCAGCAGGCCCAAGGTAGAAATGTTGTATACGGGGATGCTGAGGACAGCGACTTTTGGGATCGCGTCGATCCGTCCAGGAGCCGGGTTCATGTTGTAATGCTTGCCCTTCCAGATGTCGAAGCCTCTGTATTTGCTATTCGACAGATGTACCAGAAAGGATATACAGGGCAAATTGCCGCATCCGTGCGGTACGAGGATGAAATACCCGTATTGCAAAAAGAGGGTGTTCATGCAACCTACAGTTTGTATGAAGAAGCGGGTGCCGGATTTGCCGCACATGTACTTGCCAACCTGGATGTTGATATGCTTTGACTTTCTTTCCAGTTTGAGAAAAGATCAACAAGGATTTGCGGGCATCTCACCACCTTCCCCGACAACCGTAAACTCCCTCAAAATGCCCCTGCTGTGCCCAAAATTGTGTCCGCGAGAATCCAAGCGTATCCAACTCCAGCCAACTGGAGCCTGCACAAAGAAGTTTAATGTGTGAAGAGTAAAACAAACAACTATCAGGCAAACCCGGAGTGGTTCAATTGTTGTTGTACTCTTAATTCCCTCCTCGTCGGTTCATTGGATATCCCCCTGGATTACGGATAAACGGCCAGGCGAACAGCCACAGCAGAGTGAGTTGCCCCGAGTCGCGGAACTTGTTTAGACCAATCGTCATGTCTTCGTGCCCCCCGGTTGGTTGAGCGCGGTAGGTGCCGAGCAACCGATCCCACCAGGGCAGGTTGAATCCAAAGTTCGAGTTCGTCTCCTTTGGGTTCACCGAGTGATGCACCCGATGCATGTCTGGAGTGACGACAATCAGACGCAGCAACCGCTCAACACCGGAATGAATCAGAACATTGCCATGATTGAACATAGAGGTGCCATTTAACAGCACCTCGAAGATAAGCACCGCCAGCATAGGGGGGCCTAGCACCGCAACCGCCCCCAACTTTATACCTAGGGATAAAATGATTTCTATTGGGTGAAAGCGCAGGCCGGTCGTCACATCAAGGTCCAGGTCCACATGATGCATGCTGTGTAGACGCCACAGCGCTGGAACTGAGTGAAACAGTACGTGTTGGAAATAGATGATGAAATCGAGCGCGACCACTCCAAGAACGACGGCCAACCATTCAGGGAGCGCCCAATTATTTAATAATCCCCAACCGCGCTCTTGAGCAAGCAGTGCCATGCCTATTGGAGCCGTCGAGGCGCCGATCAAGGATATCAGGCTCACCATGACGGTGTTGAGAAAGATGATCCAAAGGTTGCTGAACCACCGAATCTTCTTGGAAGTTGTCAAAGAACGGCGTGGTGCGGATATTTCCCAGACAGCCATGACGGCTAAGATACCGAAGAAGAATCCCATCCGAATGCCAACTTCATGTGTCATAGGAGGCGTTCTCTCTTATATAAGCCTAGTGGCAACAACAATCAGTAGCAACGCTTTTTCACTGCCATCCTTAGTCCTCTTGTTAAAATCATCCTCATGGATTGCCATCCGGTTTAGAGTAACGCTTAAATCTCATATTCAGGTACTCTCTCTTTCACGATTCCAAAACGAATTTTTAACCACGTCCGTTCATGAGAATAATAGACTATAAGTTTAATAAGCGTGTCCGCGATCCCTGCCTTCACTCCGATTTCAGCTTGACCGGTAATGGCCCAAACGATCCCTCCCGTGATGAAGGTCGCAATAAACCGCCTACTCAATGCCTTCACAACGCTTCGACGTCTTAGTTCCATCATTCACTCATTCCTTTCAGATACCGGCCATCAAAAAGCCGCCGCTGCGTTCTTCCACGATTTCTTGGTCTCTTTCGATCAAATCCTCAATCGTTGTTTGGTCTATAATCGCCGAAACCGAATCGCTTACCCTAAGGCAGGGGTTCAAATAAAGCGTTATGGCGACCACTTGATTTAATTTTCCGCTCCAGTTTCATTCGATTTCCCAGCGGGGCCAGCGGCCCAACGATCAAACGGATTACTGAACCAATCGCGATCTGGTTTGGTGTTAACTCTAACTGGTATCCGCCGGAACGGTCTTTGTCGATCTAAACCATCCGTCCTCTTTTCAGTACAGTCATGATGTTCTCAAGAAATTAATACGGGATGCTCTCCCCTTGGAGATGTCCTTCAACTGCACAACGCCTCCTCTGTTACGCCTCCTCAAATGGACAAGTATTTTTAGAGCATGTTCACCCTTTGTTTGATACCTTCAATTTTATTACTCCAGTATTCCTATCTAAAAACTAGGAATTTACGCATACAGTTGCTTCTTGTCAAGAAGAATACTGGTTTTCTATTGGGAATGTGTGGGTTTAGACTGCTGCTGGCCGATAGGAAAAACAAACGCTTATTTTTACCTGTAAATCCGGTTTGCTTTGTCCAAACTATCGAGTGGCTATCAGGAAGAGGTGCATTTGCGGAAGTCAAAAAAAGCTGCTAAAGCATTGAATTAATATCGATAGTGTCACATGGTACCAAGGGTAGGTTCGGACTTAAAATCCTGGGACCTGTAAGGGTCGTGTGGGTTCGATT
>JARRLM010000002.1:0-16238 GCA_037386985.1 Acidobacteriota bacterium
GTTCAACTCCATGCGGAGAATCTGCCTACAGGCGTGAATTTTACCATCCGCAGTCCGGAACAGCCGCTTACCAGGTAGGAAGCTCGTGCATACGAAACAACTCTGAATGATTTTATTGTTCAAGGAAAGATTATGTTGAAATGTAAGTTTGTATCGACAGGATACTACATGCCGCCAAAGGTACAGACAGCGGAAGAGCTGGCTCCACTTATCGGACGCAGTGAAAAATGGATTATCAAAAGAACCGGAGTTAGAGAACGTCGCATTGCGGAGGAATCCATGGAGGTGCTCGCTGCCAAAGCGGCGCGGGAAGCCATAGGTCATGGACCGGCGCCCGATTTGATTCTTAATGCATCCACCACCCCCCTTCAGCTAATCCCGGACAGCTCGGTCTATATTCAGAAAGAGCTGGGACTGGACGGCACGCCGGCCTGGACGACACATGCGACCTGCCTCTCATTTCTGGTGGCTTCCATATCCAGCGCCTCCATGATTGAAAGCGGATTGTTCAAACGCATACTGGTTGTCTCGTCCGAGACAGGCACCGGATTTCGAAACATGAAGCAGGCCGAGAGTGCCGCTCTGTTTGGGGACGGTGCCGCCGCTGCGGTCCTTGAGCCTACGCCGGAGGGTGAGACAAGCGCCATCCTTGACTGGTACATGTCCACCTGGCCGGAAGGAGCGGATTTCACCGAATTCCGCGGCGCCGGCACACGACGCCCGCCGGACGGGCCCGCTACTGTTCCAGAGGACAATCTCTTCAACATGAGTGGGCCAAAAGTATATCGACTGGCCGTGAACAAGGTGAAGGAGGCCCTGGAAATTCTTTATAAGCGAAACAACATCGGCATGGATGACATTGATATGCTGGTGCTCCATCAGGCGTCCGGTCCCGCAATGGAGGCATTTATCTATTATGGATTCAAAAGGGAAAAGGTCATCAATAACATAGCTGCTTACGGCAATTGCATCGCGGCTTCTATGCCGGTTGCCCTGGCCACCGCCAATGCGGAAGGCAAACTTAGACGTGGCGATCTTGTTCTCATGGGTGGAACCGGTGCGGGCCTTTCCGTTTCATTCGCCCTCATTCGCTGGTAACCAGGAAATACAACATAAGAGAGGTTTGTTCTTCCTATCTGTTTCGGCCGGACATTAAAGTCAAAGGAATACCTGAGGACACTGAAGAAGTTATGAGATCCTAAATGAAACACCTCAATGTCCTTGTTGTTGTTCCCGATTTTAAAAGCGCTGCACTCAAAGCAGTCAAGGAATGCCTGCGCCTTATACGCTCCGTCAGCCCGAGAATCAACGTCCGGGACGGTGCGGCACTTGCGATGGCTGAACGTGCGGGGGACCGCTACGGCAAGAAAAAGCTCGACGCACTTTTAGCCTGGGCCGACGTGATTCATGGGCTGTGGGCGCTGCAAAACACCATAGCGTGCAACATGTAATTTAAAGCCCTTATATTTCCGGGGATATGGAAGATTACATGTTGCGCGCCACGGGTGTTTTCTGCGAGAACCTTCGCCGCTATCTCAACGGCAAAAAGCTTCTCAACGTGGTCGATAGAAAGAAAGGCTATTGAATTAAGCGTTATCTATGTCTCCGGAATAGACCATTCTTTATATTCTTCTCAAAGATATTTGTAAGATTCTGCAACAAATCGGCGGTAGAATCATCCACAGGAAGAAAACATCTTTGCAGCAGCAAGGACGATATCTGCGTTTTTATGAACAGTCGTCGGTATTATTGGGAACAAATGAAATCGCCATTTGAGGCGAGACATAATGTGCAATAACAGGAGGGCGCGATGCATCCATGGTTTGGGAAGTATTCGGAGATTTTCTATTCGATTCTACGCATTGTCAGCGGAGTGCTTTTTGCTGGTCACGGTGCCCAGAAACTATTCGGTATATTCGGCGCCCAGGGGACGGTTTCAGACCCCCTGATGATCGTCGCAGGTATTATTGAGTTTTTCGGGGGGCTCCTCATTCTTCTGGGCTTTGGAGCGGCATATGCCGGATTTATTGCCAGTGGCCAGATGGCTGTTGCCTATTTCAGGGTGCATGCCCCCCAGGGATTCTGGCCGATCGAAAATAACGGAGAACTTGCGGCTCTTTATTGCTTCGTTTTTCTCTACATAGCCTTCAAAGGATCCGGCTCTCTGAGCATTGACGGGCTAATCAGAAGAAGGATTTTAAAATCTGCTGGCTAAGCCGGTTTTGTGCTCTCACTAAATAAGAGGTGGGAATGACAAAACACATCAGACGAGGGGAATATTTGCAGAAGTGCCTGCAGGAGTTCCCCGATATCTGCAAACTCAAATACGGTGTCGAATTCGATCTTGTGTCCGTGGAGGAAAAGGTCAAGCATTTGCGGCGCCGCACGCCTCTGTCCTATGACGATCTCAAACATTTTAAATCTCCCGAACACTGGCGTTTCGATCAGTACTGGATGTTCCCGCCCGAAGAGAAAATCAGACCTGCCCTTGAGAAGGAGATCTTTGACTTTTGGAATCTGCCCGGGAAGAATGAAGAGGAAACAGTCCGCAGGCTGCTCTATATTTTCAAATCGATCGAACTCGCTTCGATCATCCTGAGGTTTATACGCCCCGAACACTACAGCATTTTCAGCGCCCCCATCCAGCATATGCTGGACATCCGCCACGGCCGGGACTCAGTGGAAACCTACCTGATCTACCTCGGTAACCTTCGCGCGATCTGCGACCATTATGGATTTCCCAGGATTGCCGACGTGGATATGGCCCTGTGGGTTCTGCATGAGAAGTGTTTCGGGCAGTATCAGGATCCGGATATTGAGAAAGCCTATCAACGGGACGATTTCATGCTGCAGCTTCGGGCAAACAACCTGGTCGCCCCGCTTGCCGACCTTTCCGAAGCAAGACTTGCCCGTGCCCTGGCGGATGTAAAACCGGACATCGCCGCCCTGATCGCATGCCACTCCTTTGAAACCCTGATCCGGAAACTCGCTGAAAACTTCAGTCTTCAGAACATAGACTCCTACACACCGCTCGAAAACATAATAAAAGCCCTGCCCTGCTACGGCCCGGTGGATGCAAAAAGAAAAGCCCTATGGCAACGTCTCAGGGAAATACGAAATGAATGTTCCCATAAAGACCGTTTACCCGGTCCCCGTGAGAGCCACCTGCTTATCGAAGAGATTAACAAGCTTGAATCGGAAATGAACACGGGGATTTCAAAAGCTCCGAAGGGGCGGATGTGAATAGCGCCGGGGGAGTTTGACCTACAACGTCCGGTATTTATCGCCATGTAAAAGAGATGCACATTCGGAATCGGTATCGCTATCGGGGTCGATATCGAAACCGACTGCGACTGCGATTCCGATACCGACCGCGATAATGCTGTTCGTGCCGCGTCGAGCGGCTCAAATATTCAACAAGGCTCTTGTTGAATATTTGAGCTGTGAGAAATGAGGGTTACCCAGGAACAACCTATAAATCAGGTCATTCCAATTGCCTGTTCAGGGCGGGAGATTATTTCATACCCTGTCAGGTCAGATTTCTGAGCGCCTCGACAATGTCGATCATGCCTTCGGTATCCTGCGAGCAATATGCCTCCAATGCACCCCGGATTTCCTTTCGCCCGGCTTCGTCCACCTCGCCGAAAGCCATTTCCATAAACCTCAAACTTGCCGTCTGTCCCTCCGAGATATCGAGCCCGGCATAGCCCCGGCCTGTCAGCGCCGGAAGGACCGTTTTTAACGAGTTACTTCCGTTCTGGCCGGGGTGGTAATAATAAAACTCGCGAAACGGGATGAGGAGATCGACAAAACGGGGCAGTATCGATTGCAGCCAGGCGCCATATTCCGGGAAATACACGACACAGGATTTCAGCACCCTGATTTCAAACCCGGCATTGTAAGCGACAATCGATCCTTTTCCTCCAAGCTCGCTCTTCAACATTTTGAGGATCTCGGGCCTTGGATCGCTTTTGCCGTCCGAAAGGAACGACCGGTGTTCCACCCCGGACCCCGGAGAGCGCACAATATGAAGAGAATACTGAAAAGGCACATTATCGTAAGGTCTCGAGTCATCGTACGTAGGGACAGCAGTCATAAATGTCTCAAAATCCAGGAAATACATCGGGTACTGAAGCCGGTCGAGAAACGCACGGATCGCCGGCAGATCCATGTAGGGCTTTCCGGTCTTTTCACAGGTCACCTGGATGGACTGTTTCGGCGTCAGCGGATATCCGTCCGGAATATCCTTAATGGCCAGGATATTCCGGTCCATCAGTTCCCCGGCCTTCTGCCCAATACGGTAAAGGGTAATAACATTATGATCGGGCAAAAACGCCCAGCATTCAGGGTAAAGGGCGCATCCGCTGCACATGGGGACAAGAGCCGGGTCCGGCGGATCGGGCAGAGACATAACCGAAAGCTGCCTCTTTATCTCACCCGGGTTCCCGGAGGCAAAAGGCCTGATCTCATTGGTAACATCCGTACATTCAAGCAGTTGCTCTACGTCGAGTTTCCCTATGCGTACATATTTCCTGTTCACGTGCATCACGCTGCAGCGGTCGATGCCGATCCCCGCGCCTTCGTACACATGCTTCTGGAAAGCGACATCATAGAAATGATCTTCCTTTGCGCTTGTCGAACTCTTGACCTCAATAAGGTCCCATTTCTCGCGGGAGGATGGATTCAGGATGTCGGCGCGGGCATGCGTCATGCCGTCCTGGAATCCGGCTTCAAATATGGGCTTTCTTTTACCAACAGCAGCTCTAGTTTGGTCGATCCCGGCCTTGTGTCCTGAACTCCAGTCGATTTCAGTTCCTCCCGGGTACAGGGTTTTGGCCAGGTTGCCGATCAAATGCCCCTGGTCGAATATTGCCTGGGTGGACTCGTCGACCTCCGGCAAGCTCTCCCGTGCATTCTGATAGATCCAGAAATATCGATCGCAGGCGAGCCCGAAACGAAACGCGCTTTTTGTCAGCAGATGTTTGGGCATATTCGTTCCCTTTATTGCCTGAATCTTACATCTCCGATAATTTCTTCACTACATGAATACAGCCGGGATTAACCCATTATTTTCATCTGATTTTACATGACTAGAGTGACATATCGGGTCACGCACCAAAAACTATTTAATATGTTCGAGGAAACTGTAATTCTGAACATACCATTTTCGTTATCAAATTTGCCTCGTGAGATGTTAAGATCAGCTATATCAATTATATGGTTCCCCAATGAAAGATCTCGATGCAAGCATCCGCCTGACAGCATTCTCCTTTCTCGAGGATCTGAGTTTAAAGTACGGTTTAGCCTTGCCTCGAGAAGTTTTAGCGGAGGGCTTCTTATTCGATGGAAAAAGAGTCCCTCTAGTTAACCCACAAGGGATTTTCAAGCCAGCGGTCCTTCCAGAAGTTCCTATAAGCATTACGACAGTGCCTGTTATAGAAGGTAAACAACGCCCATATGCGGATGAAACAGGGCCGGACGGCTTAATACTATATAAGTATCGTGGTGAAGATCCAATGCATCGCGACAATGTTGGGCTTCGGTTGGCGATGCAAAAACATATCCCATTAATATATTTCTACGGTTTAATACCTGGGAAATATGCAGCAGTTTGGCCAGTCTATATTGTTGGAGATGATCCCAAGACTCTTACTTTTTCTGTTGAGATCGGCGAAAAACAAAATTTGATATGGGGTAAAGATGATATGTCTTCAACACAAATTGCTGAAACAGCTAACCGATCATATACTACTGTTTCGACTCAACGTAGATTACATCAGCAAAGCTTCCGAATGCGTGTAATAGAGGCATACCGTAAGTGTTGTGCCATCTGTAGGTTAAGACATTCCGAGCTCCTGGAAGCAGCCCATATATTGCCTGACAGCCATCCCAAAGGAGAACCTTGGGTTTGTAATGGTTTATCACTTTGCAAATTGCATCACGCCGCTTATGACTCCCAAATCCTGGGCATCAGGCCTGACCTCGTAATTGAGATTCGAAACGATATTTTGGAAGAAGCCGATGGTCCAATGTTAATGTACGGCCTCAAAGAGTGGCATAACAAAAAACTTGTCGTTGTTCCCCACGCTGACCGACTCCAGCCTCGAGTGGATTTTTTGGAAGAAAGATACGAGATTTTTAGAAAGACAGGATAAACAATAGTGATCTTTCCCTTAAATTCTTTATAAGAGACTAAACAACACCTTCTGATGATTATTGAATGAATAAGTTTGGGTCTAAAATGTCGACAGGTGTTAAAGAAAATTGCCCTTTCTGCACGATGCCACCTGAAAGAATCATTTTGAAAAATGAATGCGGAGTGGCTGTTTACGACGGATTCCCAGTGGCTGAAGGCCATGCTCTGGTTATTCCAAGAATTCATGTTCGCAGCATTTATGAATTGATGAAACCGGACCAGGCAGCGCTCTGGTCTCTGGTAGCCGGGGTACGCGATATCCTTTTTAAACGTTTTAACCCGGACGGCTTCAACATTGGACTAAATGACGGCGACGCAGCCGGTCAGACTATTGACCATGCACATATTCATATTATCCCCCGGCGACGCGGTGACGTTAAAGATCCGCGTGGCGGTGTAAGATGGGTCATGCCGGAAAAAGCCAAGTATTGGTAACGACATTTTTATGAAACCATCTCCGGAATATCAGGTCGAGTTCCTGCAAAACCTTCAGCGCCTCCTTTCTGAAGGGGGATTCGTCGCAACCTACAAATATGCACTGCTTCTAGCTCTTGCAGATGTATCAGTGGAAGTGGGCGATGATTCAGGCGAATCGCTTTTGATACGAACACATTTGATTGCCGAGAAGTTCATATCCTACTACTGGCGGCAGAGCATCCCGTACCTGCACAGAGAAGATGAATCAGGAAAGCTGCTGAAACAAAATACAGGGAAACAGGCAGCCATTCTTAATCACGTTGAAGAGGCCCGCCATGTTTCCGCAGGATCCATTTTAAGTATAAAAGCCAATTCAAAGGCATGGAAAGTTCTGGTTGGAAAGGTTGATAAAGTAGTACGCGACATGCCGCTCTGGAAACTACAGACTGTAGGGGACATCCATCTTAATTTCCTCTATGAAAACAAAGGATCCGGAAACATTATCCTTCTTAAACCGGGGGTGGTTTTTTGCCTTAGACGGTTCCATAGTCTCATTAGCGAACTTGTTCGGGGTGCATGGTTGCGTTACATCCGGCGACACAATCATGATGTTCTGGGTACAACATCCGACTTGATGGAATTCATGTTCGGAAGTGAACGCTCAAATTTGCGGACAGCGCAGCCGATTCTAGAAGACATCCAATATGGAAAATGCTTTTACTGTAAATCGACTTTGAAAAGAAATTCCTCTCACGTTGACCACTTTATTCCATGGTCAAAATATCCGGTAGATTTAGGACACAACTTCGTTCTGTGCCATAACAGCTGTAATTTTTCAAAGTCAGACCACCTTGCCTATACGGAACATCTTCATGCATGGATAGAACGTAATGTTAAGTACGGGGAGGATCTTGGTCGGGAATTTGAAAACAAGCAAATAACGCACAACGTTTATGTTTCAATTCAGATCGCAAGATGGGCTTATTCCCAAACTGAAGCTTTAAAAGGACTTACCTGGGTAAGAAAAAAGGAACTTGTACCATTGGAGGAGGAGTGGAAAAGAATTATCAGCGCATTCGACACGAGATACAAAAGCCATACTTATGGTTACAGTATGGACTCTTTTCCAGGAGAAAAAGTCGCCGATCCTTCCTTCAATAAGTAATTAAACCAAGGTGACTCTCCCCGGGGGCTTACGCCATGGACGCTAAATTATGACACGAGCTTTTGAAGACTACCAAGATTGGTCGGAAGAATTCACCAAAGCACGGAAGGAGGTTGGCAACATTGATCTCCTTCTGGACCTCTGGAAAGCAAAGGTTCCCGGGACGTGGGCCGACAGACTCTGGTCAGGGGAATGGGGCTATCGGAAGGATTCTAAGGCAGGTGCAGAAGTAGCAGGAGAAAAGGGCATTGAAGCCCGCTTGTTGGGTAAACCAGGAACCCTTAGCCTTTTGCGACTGAACCGTCCTGGAAACTCTTACCCTATTCTCACGGCGTATCACAATTTTCCTCTTACAAACCAGAAGAAGGGCCAGGTAGTAGCAGATGTTCTCGGGGTAGTTTTGGCACAGTGGAGAAGGCGCCCCTTGCTCGTCGAGGTCAAGAAGACTGACGCCGGACCCTGGCATGCGTTGGTTGAATGCTTAAAGCAAGTTCGTCTTGCTCGTGCCAGCGGTGCAAGAATCTGCGATCATTTGACCAAAGTCATTAGCCCTCTCGAACCTGGAGCTTGGGGCCTTGTAGTGGCACCTCCGGACTACTACCGCAAAGATATCAAGGAATGCAGGAAACTGCTGCAGACGCTGAAGGACAATACACAAGCACGTATTGCTTTCGCGACCATTGGTTCCACAAAGACGGAGTTGAAGTGGAAGGAGGGCAACTGGGAATAGCTGCGTGCTTATACCTGGCAAAGTCGATGAATTTGCAATATATGTTTCAATTCTGAATAAGTGGTTGAGGCTTTAAATTATGGGTGGTTTTGCTGACGAATAGAAATTGAAACAGCGGACCTTTGGGCTAGCGCGGTGGATTGAAATAGGCAAGGAAAGTTACTGCGCAATTTTATAACTATTGTTTAATTAATCTGCGGGAGAAGCGGTAATGGCTATTGATGAGTGCAAGTATTCCTTCACGCAACTGGCCTATAAGGTACTGCCTGATTATATGAAGAAGCTTCGGAATAATATGGAAAATCCCATGCCTATGTCGAAGTTTGCAGAAAACGGGAAAGGAGTTGCCAGCATCCTCCGTGAATACAACATCCCGCAGGATTTCAAGGGTTGCTATGTTTTGATCCGGAACAAGAGGTCAATCTATGTTGGTATCTCTCAGCGCGTTTTTAACCGGCTGCTTCAGCACGTTTTAGGTAAAACACATTTCGATGCAAGCCTTGCTTATCGAATTGCCGCTCAAAAATGTCCACATAAGATGACTCGTTTCAGAGTGATGAAAGATCAGAAATTTCTTGAATATTTCAATGCGGCCAAAAGGTACATACGCGGATTAAAAGCGGCATTCATTGAAGTCGACAATCCGTTAGAGCTCTATTTATTCGAAGCCTACTGTGCGATGGAACTCGACACCAGCAAACACAACACCTTCGAGACTCATTGAAACAGTTGTAGGTTTAACGCAAATTCAAGTTTACCGGTGAATGCCATTCAATATTTTGTGTCAACCAGATATCCGTTTCTGCTGAGACAGGGGTAACCGGATTTGTCCTTGTGGGGATTCAAAGATGTTGTGTATCTTTTTCTGCTGAAGCGCCTCCCGCAGTACATGCACTCGATTACATAACGAGGTCCCATTTGATTGCCTGTCGAACGCCTGGAGCGACCGCTGGAGAAGGTTGTGTTTGGGCGTGAAGTTGTAGGTCTTGACACGGTATCCGGGATGGAAAGTGTGCCGGATGGAGTGAGTTCAATTTCATAACGAGGCACAAAAGATGTTCGGTTTGCAGAAACTCCTTCGATGCGATCTACGCGATAACTACGGTCTTCACCGGTGTCCTTTCTGACTGCATGCAATATGATGTTTCCGTCTTTCGTCCTGCGAAGGGAATAGGGTTCAATAAGGCGGCTTGAACCTTGGTACCGTAGGTCCACACATAGATGATTGGCGGCTGCGAAACGTATCGTCTCAAGTGGAGCGGTCGTTCCCCACGAGTGAACCATGGGGTGAGGTCGCCACGATCTGTCCTCATCGTTCCTGAATGGGATAGCCGACAATCTTGCGGGGATTGGACCACCTGCCAGCCAACTGAAGATTCGGGGCAATGAAGCCAGAAAATCAGTAAAGGATGGGACTTGGGGGAGTTGGTGGGCGAGCATGTTTTCCCATTCCGATTCCAGTTCGGCTTTCAATGGGGAATTTGCCAACGCTTCTGCGTTCGGAACGGGGATTCCTTTAAATTCGCATTTCCCTTCAAGAGTTCGAAGCACCAGCTCGCGGTTACAATCGGTTTCACTGTTGCGTTGAAGGTGGACAACGTCGTAAAGGTCGCGAGGACGCATTCTTTCGGCAAGAGCACGGATTTTTTCCGCAAACAATTCTTCGTAACAGTAACAGAGCGTCATGATTCCCTCATCCGGCCGATCGCTATAGGGATGGTGAACTTCACGCCGAACCGGTTCGAGGATAATTCTTTCGTCATCCGTCAGATCCAGTTTGATCTTTGGAATGGATCCACCTCGCCGTATTGGACCGCGGTATCCGATCTTGCCTTGAACGGAAGATTTTCCACGGGGATTTTCATATATTTCGAAGGAGATGGTGTCGGGAGGCAGTTCGATCCCGCTTTGATCGTAAATCCAATCGGTAACTTCGTTGAAAGTCGTATTCATAAAAGTCTGGTCCAGATGATCGGGATTTCTGAGCGTAAAATCCAGATCTTCCGAAAACCGGTAGGTTTCAAAATAACACTTTTTCAGGCATGTGCCGCCTTTGAAAATCCAGTCATTTTGCAGCTTTGGATGGCTGTATATCGCACCCAAAACCCAGCCCAGAACGTAGTCTTTCTCAACTACGTCCAGCCTGAGGCCAACCTCTCGTGAGAGCTCCATGATTTCAGGCTGGTCAATCATTTTCGAGCTCCGCCGTCCAATTTTGTGGAATCCAAAGCTTCCATCTTGTAACGAGACGATCGGCTGGAAGCGAAGGATCCAGTTTTGCGTTGCCGGTTGACAAACCTGATTTGCACGCTTCGATGGCTGTGGTTTCCGTCGGTGCAAACCGCTCCAACAGGAAACCCATACGCTTGAACACAGCCCCGTTTTTTAGCCGTTCTGCATAGGATGTAAGAAGCTCAAGGTTTTTTGCCGGGGATTTCAAATAGGTCTGGAGCACATCCACTGTCGGCCTCAACCCACCGCCCAGGGTCGGATCGTTAATCATATCCAGAACAGTTCGGGAGGTGTCGGACACATCGATCTTGACAGATCCTCGCCAGACCGGTTTTAAGCCAAAAAATGCTTCAGATACAGTGGTTCGAAGTACGAATGGTGTGTTTTTAACGGAGGGTTTCCGGTTGCGTGGTTTTCGCGTGGTCATCACCATTATGGACCTGAAGATCTGCTCGGTCAGATCCCAATGTTCCGCAGCGCTCCAACCCCCAATATAGCAGGGACTGAAAAGCTTCTCGGCAACGATCCATGGATCTTCGAGTGCAATGTCGGAAGTTCGGGATTCCAGCGGCACGGGAATGTACAGACCTCGGCGGATTTTGGTCAGCCATCCCTGGCGTGCCCATAGTGCGAGTTTCGGGGATGCCTCTTTTCTCGACAAACCCAGACTTGCCGATGCTTGTTCAATTGTTATAACATCGCGGGCATTGCGAAGCACTCTGGCAAGCTGTTCTCTGGAGGCTTTGGATAATCCTGCAACTGTTCCCATAAGTATACTCTGTGTGCATAAGTACGCATATGGTGCTAACTAATGCACACAGAATATACTATATTTTGCCTGTTGGAGTAAATGTTTATGATAAATTGCTGGAAATTTTAGAATGCGGGGAGAACGTAAGGAATGAGTCGATTTATAGCAAAAACATCCCATTTAGGGTATTTTTTACCGAATATAAATAAAATCAGCAACTTACAGCCAACGGTAAAATCAATAAATTGTCATGGGGTGCCATAGGGGTGCCTGATTGGCTTTAAGGCAGATATACCTCCGGAATAAAGTGTTACCTATGTCTCCGGAATGGACCATCCAATCTTAGGCTACAAAAAAATTTCATGACACTATCCCTCGGCCTTGTTCTTCAGAAGGGATGCCTGATTGGGGGATCCAATGAAATCAACCGGGACGGGGCTTTCAAGGACCACGGGTTTTTACTCAACGTCAATCGATTGCTGTTGCCGGAAGACTTTAAGTAAATGATCGTTCGGCGTTGGCTTATGCTTCATTTTGTCAACACATTTTGGAGCGGTTTCCACATAGAAAAATGAAATGATTACGATAACAATACCTGCAAGCGCCGCCATCCACATAGGCGGGTACAGACCGAAAACATCACCCAGTTTTCCGGCGACAATCGCAAGAGCAGCTCCCATAACCTCGCCGATGGATGAGGGTATGGCAACTGCTGTTCCCGAAATCCTGGGGGGAACGGATTCTGCCGGCAGCATTGACAGGTACATGGGGTACATGCCGCCCCCGAACAGGCCGTAGAAAAAGAAAAGCGTTCCAAAAACAAGGGCGGAAGTCCCAACCGGAACCACGGCAACTGAAATGCCGAAAACCGAACATAGAAAGGCTGTAAGAATCAGAGCCTTTTTGCGTCCGATGTTGTCGGATATTGAGCCCCAGAAAAATTGACCTATAAATCCGCCTAAACCAGAAGCGGATATAATGTAGCCAATTTGCACTATGCTGAATTTATGAACTTCAACGAAAAAAGACGATGAAAACGTTGTAAATACAAAAAGCCATCCCATGACAGGGATGCTGTTGAGAGAAGAAAGAAGCACATTCCTGTATTTGAGGGCGTCCCACACACTTACCCGATCCTCTTTCTTTGTTTTCTCTATCTTCTGCCCGGTCTTTCGCATCTGAATTGCTTCGGCGACCGACGGTGCTTCGCGCATCATAAATATTAAAAGGATGCCGATCAGGATGGCCGGGGCGGACACAACATAAAATACCGGACGCCAGGATCCGAATTCTTCCATAAGCTTGCCGGCGGCATAAGAGCCGATGCCAAGGCCGATAAGCATGAAGCTTCCGGTGACTAATCCTGCATGCATCGCTCTTCGCTTCGGGGGTGCTTCTTCCGATATTGTACCCATGGACAATGGGTATGGGCCCCCTTCAAAAAATCCGAGAAATCCCCGGATCGCCAACAGTTGATAGACAGTGTGTGCAAACCCGGTAACCCATGAGAGTATTCCCGACAGGATTGTACAGAGGGCGATCATCGGACGGCGGCCATAGCGATCCCCGGTTGCCGCAAAAAATATTGAGCCTAAAGCCCAGGTTAATCCGGCAATCGCTACGATCAGGCTCATCTGGAAAAAGGAAAAACCCAAATCCTCTTTAATCTCAGGTAAGATAACGCCGATGACGACCCGCTGCATTCCGATGAAACCAAACATCAGGCAAAAAAGGAGAGTCAGTCTCTGGTAATATTTAATACTCTTCTCTGCTCCTATCCAAAACAAAATTCAGGAAATAAAACGTTTCGCGAAAAGCCTTCATAAAAAGTAAAGAGAACCGCAAGCGGGCTTATTCTAGGTTAAATTGAATTTTAGTCAAAAGTAATTTAGCAAATGTGGGTGTTGTCGGCATACATCGATATTATCTGTGTCTTCGGCGATATGGAGCAGTGTTACTCATGTCTTCGGAATGGACTGTATAGAAATAAGTACATGTGCTGCAGATGACCTACAAGCATGCCCTTCTGCCCTATAGAGAATTCGGATTTTATTTTGTCGAAAGCTAATCCAAAGGAAGGAAACCCTCCATAAACAAGAGTTCTGTGTTTGCATTTTTATTAGCACAAAAGGCGATTTTCCCTCCATCAGGCGACCAGGTAACGTGATATATATTCGGAGCCAAGCGTGTTTCAATTCGTTCAGGTTCTCCGCCATGGATTGAAACCTGCCAGATCGCTCCTGCTGATGTATAAGCAATCTTCTCACCGTCTTGCGACCAAGCCATCTCACTCTGTGGCTGGACATCCTTCACTTTGACCACTTCTCTGGATTCTCCCCCCTGAACAGGAATTACCCTAATCGCTCCATCCTTGCTGAAATACGCAATCCATTTCCCATCAGGCGACCATGCTATGGTTGAGTATGTCACTCGATGAGATTCAGATGTAAGCTGTCTGACTTTTCCACCTTCTGCGGGAACAATGCAGATGTTTATCCAGAAATCGTCAAGACTATTCTGTTTGTTCTCTTCTGTTGGACGCCGCTCAGTAGTTCGAACAAAAGCAACCGATTTACCGTCAGGGGACAAGCTGGGAAAGCGGTCTTCATCAGGTCCTGCAGTGAGCTTTGCAGGTTCACCTCCATCGACAGGAATAGTATAAATATCAATTTCATCAACTCTCTGATTATCCCTGAATGTCGTTTTAAATCCGGAAAAAATGATCTTGCCAATATCCGGAGAAATGCCGACCCCTCCTCCCATCATTACCGCTCTAATGTCTGAATCCGCATCTTTAGGAACAAAAGAAATCTTACCTCCTTCAGATGGAACGAACGCAATATTTCCTGACAGTACAAAATATATTCTCTCCCCGTCGGGCGACCACCTCGGATGATTCGTTCTATCGAGATCAGCTTGCGGGGACACTTGGGTTATCGGTCCGCCTTTGGCGGAGACAGTGTAAATCGCTGAATGACCGGTATTGGTCAACAGGATGCCAATTCTGTTATCCGACGGCCATCCCGACAGGAAATGCATCATACCATCCGGAATTTCTATCTGAGTGTGAGATGATTCCAGAGTGCCCGTCTCTGATACTGGAACGATGCATATCCTGGGCTTTTTGTCTCTTGTTTGCTTTCGAAGAAAGGCAATCATTGTTCCGTCAGGGGACCATGTGGGCCAAACTGCCCACCCCGGCAAATCGCTTACCTGGACAGGAGATCCCCCATTCACGGGTATCACCCAAACATCACTCTGCAGGTTTCCTCTGGTCATCGATTTGTATTTCACAAAAGCTATTTTTCCCCCATCCGGAGAGAAGGCGGGTTGTGAACTCCATGCCTCGGTCAGCGGACTTTCATCTCCCCCTGCGACAGGAACCGTGAAGATCCGCGTGCCTCCTTTTTTCAGGGAACAATAAGCAAGCGTCTTTCCGTCCGGGGACAGACTTGAACGGAAATCATGAATTTCCCCGGGAAGAAGCATGCCTTCATTCATCCCTTCGGCGATGTTGTTGGCGATCCTTTTAACTTTTCCCCCTGAAGAAGGAACAATACAAATTCCCATTGTATTGTTCTCCAGGCACAAGGAGCAGATCCATTTTCCATCCCCGGACCAGTTCGCGAGCCACAAGCCGCGAGGCCAGAATGCTCCTTCCGTACCTGGCACCAGAACAGGCTCACCTACAATGTCGGGATTTACCTTGCCGTGCGTCGGGGCCACCCACAATCCATTTGCAGAATGAACAATAACTCTATTCCCGTCCGGGGAAAGCGCTGTTATCCCCAGGTCGGCGGAAACTTGAATTTTTGTAAAGGTGGGCTTACTGGGAACGGCCTTCAATTCTCCGGTGAGTTCGGCAAGTTGATAAAGCCGATCCTTCGCTATGGAGACTTCTTTCTCAAACTCGGGGTAATTATCGACGACTGCCTGATATTCCTTTTGTGCATTCCGCACGCCGAGTTTTTCACTGCAGAGCCCGATATGGAGCTGAGCCTTGGCTGCGACAGCTCGTTCCGCCTGGTCGTCCTTCACAATATTTTCATATAGAGAAATGGCCCCTTTCAGGTCACCCTGGGATTCTTCCAGATACAGGGCCCTTTCATAAATCTGCCCTGCTTTCTCCTGAGAAAACATAAATCCCGGTATAAAAACATAGGAGAAAGCAACCAGAACCAGAACAATGGTTATGTTCTTTATAGCCTTCATGACAGCCCTCCTTTTTTATTGGTCATGAAGAATATGCAATTTTTCAAAAGACGATGTGTCAAGGAACTGTGAAAAGAGAATGGAAATATGGCGCAATCAAGCCTACATTATTCTGCCAATTTGTATCCGATGCCGTGGACGCTCAGTATCCATTGTGGATCTGCGGGATCATTTTCTATTTTCTTACGGATATTGGCGATATGGCTGTCAATAGTTCTGGACGTAACAACCACATTGTCCTCCCCCCAGATGTGATCCAGAATCTCGTTTCTTGACAGGACGGCTCCCCTTTCCCGGACCAGGTATTGCAGCAGTTGATATTCAAGAGGTGTAAATTCAAGCATTTCATCATTTTTGCGTGCTTCAAACTTCTTGAAGTTCAACACCACATCCCCGATACGAACTTGTTGTACCTCCTTGGAACGATCATCCGTTCTGCGGAGAAGTGCTCTAATCCGAGCCAGTAATTCACGGAGGCTGAAGGGCTTCGTCATGTAATCGTCGGCGCCCAGTTCCAAACCAAGTACCTTGTCGA
>JARRLM010000003.1:0-12310 GCA_037386985.1 Acidobacteriota bacterium
CCCTGATAACCATTATAGGGGGGATCAATAATACCGAAAGCGCGCGGGTTGCCGGAGACGAATACCGGGCACGCGACATTCTCCTGGTTGAAGCCTTAGCGACGGTTGTGGCCTCCCTTTTCGGCGGCGTTGCGCAATCAACCCCCTACATCGGACACCCCGCTTACAAAGCGATGGGTGGCCGTGCGGCCTATACCCTGGCAACCGGCCTTTTCATCGGTATCGGAGGCGCCCTGGGGGTCATGTCCTTTGTCGTCGAGGTCATACCGGAAGCCGTTATAACGCCTATTCTGCTGTTCGTAGGAATCGAGATCATCTCCCAGGCTTTTGTCGAATCCCCCCGGAAACACGCATCAGCCGTTGCACTTGCCATCATACCCGCTGTCGGCTACCTTGTGCTGACCTATGCCGACAGCCTGTTCGACAAACTGGATCCGTCCATTCTTATCCCGGATTCGCTGGCTGCCGAACAGCTCATCCTGCGTGTCGTCGGCCATGGATTCATCCTGACGGCAATCCTGTGGGGCGGGTGGCTCGCCGATCTTATCGAGGGCAAGCTCCGGAGTGCATCCCTGTACCTTTTCGCCTGCGCAATCTGTACCCTGTTCGGGCTCATACATTCCGTAACACCTTCCGGAGAAATCTATTTCCCCTGGCAATTGGATGATCCCAATCTCGTCTGGCAAATTACACTTGGATACGCGCTGGTCGGTGCAGGGCTGCTGGCGGCATCATACCTCTTCAAAAGAAACTCGAATGATGCGATAGTATAGGCGGCTTAGCCCAAGGACAATCCATCCATATTTTAATTGGATTCGGATAATTCGTATCTGCTTTCATAAACAGGCCCGGGGAAAGCCTTCGATGGACGATTACCCGGCTTCATGAACCGTTCAGTCATGACTCATTCACTTGGGAAAAAAATCGGTATCGCTTCACTGATTATGATGACATCCGTCTTTTTAAGCCGGATTATCGGGCTTTTTCGGGATATGGTGATCGCTGATTTTGCCGGGATAGCCGCTTCGGTGGATGCATACGACATAGCTTTTATGATCCCTGATTATCTGAATCATCTGGCTGCCGGCGGATTCCTTTCGATTACGTTCATACCGATCTTTTCCGATTACATGTCCCGCAATCGGGAAAACGACGGATGGCGCATTTTCAGCATCA
The DNA here is from genome assembly GCA_037386985.1 of Acidobacteriota bacterium. Taxonomy (GTDB): domain Bacteria; phylum Acidobacteriota; class UBA6911; order UBA6911; family UBA6911; genus UBA6911. The sequence continues at coordinate 1,177 of JARRLM010000003.1, forward strand.
TTCTGAACAGCATAGGATGCCTGCTGCTGGCACTCGTTATCGCGGGAATGGTCTTTACGCCCGATCTTATCGATCTCGTGGCCCATGAGAAAGGCCCGGTCGTTCAGGGTATGGCGGTTCAAATGACCCGGATTATTCTTCCCGCCCAGTTGTTTTTCTTTGCAGGTGGACTGTTTATGGCCGCTCAATACGCCAAGGAAAGATTTCTGATACCGGCATTGTCGCCCCTTATCTACAATCTCGGAATTATTGCAGGTGGCTTAATTCTAGGGCCTTCTCTCGGGATGGAAGGTTTCTGCTGGGGAGTGCTGGGCGGAGCTTTTCTGGGCAATTTTCTTATACAGTTGTGGGGAGCCGGCAGGATCGGCATGAAGTACAATCTTCGTTTCGGCATACGTCACCCCGATTTCATCAAGTATATCCGGTTGACCCTACCCCTGATGGTCGGTTTCGGCATGATGTTTTCAATGGAATTCCTTGTAAAATTCTTCGCCGCTCGTCTGCCCGAAGGCAGCAATGCCGCCCTTAAATACAGCAAAACAATCATGCTGATACCGGTAGGCCTTTTCGGGCAGGCTGTGGCTGTGGCCTCTTACCCCTTCATGGCCCGGCTGGCGGCGGAAAAACAGATAACGGAAATGAACGAACTTATAAATACTGCCCTGCGCTACCTGTCGTTTGTCATTCCGTTTTCGGTAATGATGATTCTTGAGAGACACGAACTGGTTCAGATTATCTATGAAAGAGGGCAATTTGGTCCGGATGATACCGTGTTCACGGCCGGCATCCTGGTATTTCTTTTACCCGGAGCTTTTGCCTTATCGGCATATACCGTCTTAGCCCGTGGATATTATGCAATGCAGAACACACTATATCCGGCAGTTTTCGGTATCATTGCCGTTACGGCCAGCCTGCCTGTCTACTGGTATGGAAAACAGTGGATGGGCGCCCAGGGAGTTGCTTTGGCTGTATCCATATCTGTAATTTCCCAGGTAGTCCTTTTCTACGTCCTATGGAACCGGAGAACCGACAATAGAGAAAGCCGCAGAGTATTCAGTCTCTATGCGAAGATAGTAGGAATCAGCGTTGTTCTTGGTATTCTGGCTGAATGGTTCCGGCGCTGGGCTTTTGCCGGTCCCGCCCATCACGGCTCTATGGAAGCTCTGGGAGTATGTTGCGTTATCGGCGGCGGCTACAGCCTTCTGTTCCTCGGCTGCGCGTACGTGCTGAAGATTGAAGAAATTAAAACATACGTGTACAAGCTGACGCGAGTTACGAAAAAGGTCATAGGACCTCCGGCAGAGCCCGAGGCTTGATCATGTATGCCGCTCGATGCGGCCTGAACAGCATTATCGGGGTCTGTATCGCAGTCGCAGTCGGTTTCGATATCGACCCCGATTGCGATTCCGATTCCGATTCCGAATGTGCATGTCTTTTAATCGAGTATAAAATCCTGACATTAAAAACAATCAAGGCAATCAGAAAATTCGATATATTTGCCCATTGAATTTATGAAAGACGGATATTGCTGAAAATATTCCCTTGCCCTGGAGTCGAGAGGTTCATTTATAAGTTAAACGTATTTGTTGATGTAATAGAATCAGATATACTTATAAGTGTTTTGAAACAAAGTGCGGGTTAAGGGTGTTGTTTTTGAATCTGTCTGGACGGTTCCAGGTATGCAGAGCCTGCATCTTAAAGAGGAACTCCGATGAGTTACTACCTTACGACTCAACCGAATATTGCCAGCTGGATAAAGGGCATGGCCTCCCAAAATCCGCTGTATTTCCCGGAGAAATACGGGCACGCAAGCTATCGGTTTGCCGAAGTCAAAGCCGACTCCGAAATACAGTTTGAGCCCTACACACCCACGGTGTTGCCACCCGTGAAGCTGCTTGTCCCCGCCCGGGATGAGCTTTTTCGCTTTAAGAAACATGCAGACGGTAAAACAGAGACCAGCCCGACCCTGGACGACTCGTTTCGCATTCTGACAGGAGTGCGTCCCTGCGACCTCAAAGGAATTTATCTGATCGATCTGTTTTTAAAGGATGGAGTGCCCGACGCGCACTATCTGGCACGACGCGAAAATACAGCCATAATCGGATGGGCTTGTACGGTTCCGTGCGATTCCCGTGCGTTCTGCGCAGCGGTGGATTCGCTGCACCATTCCGAAGCCGCGGACATCTTTATTACTCCGCTAAAAAACGGAGGTCTCCTGGTTGAGGTTAAAACCGAACTCGGAGAAAGATTGGCTGCCGGGACCGATTGGCGGCAGTACGATGACGGTCCCGCCAGAAAGGTGGGATCGGTGGCGGATTTGCCGGAGCCGTTCGGTCGCTCGTTCCCGATTACGGTGCACAATATTTTTAAAAAAGTCGCAGGAAAGTGGAAAAGCCCCGTTTGGAACAAAAATGTGCTTCGCTGTTTTTCCTGCGGCACGTGCAACCTGGTTTGTCCTACCTGTTACTGCTTCGACGTTCACGACGACCTGAACCTGGATGTAGCATCGGGAAACCGGACAAGAACCTGGGACGGATGCATGCTGCCTCATTTTGCCGCAGTGGGAGGGGGTCACAATTTCCGCCCCGATCCGGCGGCAAGACAGCGCCACCGAGTCAAACGCAAATTTGAATATCTGACCGAAAAATATAACCAAGGCGCTGTCTGTGTCGGATGTGGGCGTTGCGGCCGGCAGTGCACGGCAAAAATAGACATATACGATATTGTTGCAGATTTGATAAATGAAGGAGCTCGATGATGAAAACCGTACCATCCCAATACGATCAGCTTGCCAGGGAAACCTTTCTTCCCCAGATTGGCAGAATTGTCGGGCTTGCCGATATGACGGCCAAGGACCGGTTTTTCCGGGTCGAGCTTGAAACGCCACTGCAGCACCGTCCTGGACAGTTTGTCATGGTTTCGGTTTTCGGGCTCGGTGAAGCCCCTATTTCCATCAGCAACGGACCTGGACAGGACAACAGCCTGGAGATGGTTATTCGAAGGATAGGTCGCCTGACCCAGGCGATTCACGAATTGAAGGTCGGCGACCAGCTGGGCATCCGTGGCCCCTACGGTTCCGGCTTTAACCTGGATGACTTCTACAAGAAAGATGTGTTGTTTATAGCCGGCGGGCTCGGACTGGTTCCGCTTCGATCCCTTATTACACCGGTCGTTGAGGCATCCGGTCGCTTCGGCCGGATAAGATTGATATCGGGATGTCGCAACCCGTCCGAGGAGCTTTACCGTGACCAACTCAGTGCGTGGACAGATGCCGGTATTGAAGTTACCAGGCTCGTGGACAGCCCGGAAAACATGCCCTGGGATTTCGGGACAGGTCTTGTAACGGATCCTATTCCCAAAATGGAACTGAATGCGGATAAGACCATTGCAGCCCTGTGCGGTCCCCCGGTCATGTACAAATTCGTCATCAAGGCTCTCGCTGCACGGAATGTAGGTTTCGATCAGATTTTCGTTGATCTCGAACGGCGCATGAAATGCGGTGTGGGCAAATGCGGACACTGCCAGATCAACAGGATATATTGCTGTCAGGACGGACCTGTTTTCCGGTTCTCAGATCTATCAGGTATCCCGGAGGCGCTTCAATGAAACCCAAAGTGGCATTTTTCGATTTTGCCAGCTGTGAGGGATGCCAGCTGGCTATCCTCAACTGCGAGGAAATTTTACTCGATATCCTCAATCTCGTGAATCTCGTGGAGTTCCGCGAAGCTATCTCAGAAACCGCACCGCGCTATGATGTAGCTTTTGTAGAAGGAAGCATTCACCGGGACGAAGACATAGAACGAATTCAGAATCTGCGATCCCGGACCACATTCCTGGTTGCGCTGGGTGCATGCGCCTGCAACGGCAATGTTCAGGCCCGTTCCAACTTCGTAGCGCCGGCGGTCAATTATGAGGTGGTTTACGGTGAGAATGCCCGGAACCGGGTACAGGTGGACGCGGACTACTGGTCTCTTTGGTCGCACACCCGCGTACGGCCTCTGGACGCTGTCGTGAAAGTGGACGCATATCTTCGCGGCTGCCCGATAGTACCGTCAGAGTTCCTGCATCTGGTTAAATCCGTGCTACATGGCACCACACCCTATTTCCCGCCCGATGCCGTTTGCGTGGACTGCAAGAAAAACGGAAACGAGTGCGTCCTTGAGCGTGGAGACACGTGTATGGGGCCGGTCACATTGGGCGGTTGCAACAGTATCTGTGTCAATAACGGGTATGTTTGTGGCGGCTGCCGTGGAACGCTTCCTCATGCGAACACTGATTCCCATATAACCCTGATGCGGGAACACAACATAAAGGACGAGGATATCCGCAGCCGCTACCGGCTTTTCCTGGGTAACGAGCCTATTGGTCGAGGAGTCTGAAAATGAATTTGAAAGAAAAAACCTACACAATCGACGTCAAACACGTTACCCGCGTGGAAGGGCATGGAAGGATCATCGTCAGCACAAAAGAAGGAGCGGTTAAAGAAGTAAAACTTGCCATTACCGAAGCCAACCGTTTTTTTGAAAATTTCGTGAAAGGGATGCATCCTGCTGATATTCCCTGGATCGTCAGCCGCATCTGCGGGATTTGCTGCGTAGGACATCAGTTGACGGCCACTAAGGCCGTGGAAGCCGCGCTCGGGATTGAAGTCAGTCCCCAGACTCTATTGCTGCGAAAGCTTCTGACTGAATCCCAGTTTCTGCAGAGTCATGTACTGCACGTCTATTTCCTTGCCGTACCCGATTTTCTGGGCGTTCAGAGCGTCCTGCCTCTGGCAAAGACTCACCCGGAAGTCGTCAAACGCGCACTTCAGCTTAAAAAGCTGGCCAATGACTACACTGCCGTATTCGGCGGACGTATGCTGCACCCCATGTCCAATACCCTGAAAGGCTGGCGCAGATTGCCGGACCTGGATGCCGTTGCCGGTCTGAAAAAACGTATGCTGGAGGCGACTCCGGACATTGAGGAAACGGTGCGAATTGCAAAAACTCTCAAGATCCCTCCATATGAGAGAGAAACTGAGTATGTTTCGCTGAAGCACCCGGACGAGTACGCACTGTACCATGGGGATGTGTTCAGCTCCGACACGAAGTCATCGGTTCCGGCAGACCGATACCGGGAAGTTACGAACGAATTCACGGTTGCACATTCAACTTCAAAGTGGTCCAGGTGGCATCGCGATTCCTATTTTGTCGGGGCCCTGGCGCGCGTGAACAACAACTTCAATCAGCTGCTTCCCCAGGCCAAGCAGGCGGCGGAAGATCTGGGTCTCAAAGTGCCCTGTTACAATCCCTACATGAACAACATCGCCCAGGTTGTGGAAGTCGTGCATTGCGCCTATAACAGCATCCGGATGCTGGACGAAGTGCTGAACGGCGGGCTCAAGGCTGAGGACAATACCTGGCAGGTCAAGGCGGGCCGCGGAGCAGGCTCCTGTGAAGTGCCTCGGGGCATACTCTTTCACGAGTACGCTTTTGATGAAAACGGCTGCTGCATCGAAGCCAACGCCGTAATCCCTACCAGCCAGAATATCAATAACATCGAGCAGGACCTGAAGGCGTTCGTTGCAGAAATGCTCCCGGAAATGTCCCAGGACGAGCTTACGCTTCATATGGAGATGCTGTTGCGGGCTTACGATCCTTGCATTTCCTGTTCCGTACACATGCTGGACGTTGAATTTGTCGACTAATTTTTCTGAACCGGTAGCAGGCTCCGACTGGCTGGTTGTGGGGGTGGGAACCTCGGCAAGCAGCGACGATGAAATCGGTCTCGCCCTGGTGCGGACTCTTTCCAGGGAGAAGGAATATAACAGGCACTGCAGGCTCCTGGAGTATGCAGATGCCGCCACATTGGCTTCCTCGCTTCTGGAATGGCAGCAACCGGTTATTCTTGTGGATGCCGCCGATATGGATCTGCCTCCCGGACAATACAGGTTTTTTTCGGACAGCGATGCGGCCGTGACAGTGAAAGACAGTTCCGTCTCCACACACGGGCTTGGATTGGCGGAGGGATTGGAGCTTGCCCGAAGGCTGGGTTACGATCGACCGATCCGTATTTTCGGCGTGCAGCCTTTTGACCTCTCGCCCAAACAGGGGTTGACCCGGGAGATGTCCGAACTGTTTCCATCTCTTCTGGATGCCCTGAAAACCGCCTGCTCCCGGCTGCAGGCATAGGGCGCGGATGCAATGCCGTATTCGGTTCGGAATATGGTACAGGGTTGCAGCGACAGGAGTTATTATCGTTTACTTGTAATGGTTTGTCGTGGTAAAGGATAGCCCGTGGCAGAAAAAAAGCATTCCTTTTTCTACAACTGGGGTTCGGTAACCACCATAATTCCGGATATCAGAACCCAGGAACTGGCTGCGAGGGCGGCATGGTTTATCAACATGCGCTGGCTTGCCATCCTGGCCTGTGCTGCAGGAGCCCTTTTTGCGTTCACCGACATTGTTCCAGCGCACGTAAGCCCGCTTGATTTCGTCATCACTATCGCTTTTCTCTCGATTACCAACCTGGTTTATTCCCGTATCGGGCGGAATCTGTTCGGGGACAAATTGCGTCGCAAGGAGCTTCAGCGGCTTCTTTTATGCCAGATGTTCGGAGACTTTACTGCATTAAGCTTCCTGACATATTCCCTGGGCTGTATCGAAACCCCGATGGGCGCACTTTTTATGGCACACATCATCCTGGCGACAATTCTTTTCTCCCGCTGGCAATCCCTGGTCATTGCCGTAGCCGGCTGGATGTTCGCATCCGTACCTTTGATACTGGAATGGGCCGGCATTATTCCTGTGCGGTCCATCTTTGAAGGCCAGTTCAAGTCCATGGTAAACGAAGATTTCGGAGTCACAGTCGGATTCGTTCTGGCAAGCGGCGGCGTGTATCTTTTCTGCTGGTACCTGGTGAGCGAAATCAGTTCCAGTCTGAAACTTAGAGAGCGCCAGCTCGAGGACGCCCACCAGATGCTGATCAAGATCGACAGGGAAAAAACGCAGTCCACTCTTCTCGCCACGCACGAACTCAAAGCCCCGTTTGCGGCTATTAAAAGCTATGTATACACGCTGCGGGACGGTTATTGTGGACCTCTTCCGGAGAAAGCCCAAAATGTCGTAACCCGGATCGGCGACCGGTGCGATCAGATCTCGAACAGGATCACGGACATTATCCATCTGAGCAATCTGAGAACCCTGATAGTCACCGAAATGAACCTGGTTCCGGTCGACCTGATTGACATTTTATGCGTAGAAGCCCGGGAAGGGGCCCTTACCGGAAAACCCCGTAAAATAAAGATAATAAATCTTGTGGAGCGTCACCGTGCCGTCTACATCATGGGATCTTCGGATCACCTGAAAACTCTTTTTTCCAACCTGATCCAGAATGCCGTCAACTATTGCCACGAAAACACGGGTCGGGTGGTTATTTCCGTTGAGAGCTATCCCGGAAAAGTGGACGTATCGGTGCAGGATAACGGTATCGGCATCCCCAAAGATGCACTGGAAAAAATTTTTAACGATCATTTTCGAAGTAAAAATGCCGTAGCCCATCACATTGGCGGTACCGGGCTGGGGCTTTCCATAGTCAAGGAAATTGTCGTTCTCCATGGAGCATCCATTCAGGTGGAAAGCATCGTCGGCAGAGGGAGCAGTTTTACTATAAGTTTTAAGACTATCGAAGCAACGCGGGAGAAACATAATTATGGCGAACATACTGATAATTGACGACGATTTGGATATTATTGACAGCCTTAAAATGATTCTGGAATCCAACGACCATCAGGTATCTGTCAAAACGGACACGGATAATCTTTTAGAGACAATCCGACAAACGTCTCCGGACTTGATAATCCTGGACATTATTTTTCCCGAAGATCCCAACGCCGGATTCACGGCAGCGCGCGAACTGCATAAGAACGAGGAGGTAAAACATATCCCCGTTCTGCTCCTGAGCGCCGTCAATCAGCAGAGCAATATGTCTTTCGGTTTTTCCGAAACCGATATCAGCGAAGATTTCATGCCCGTAAAAGGTTTCATTGAGAAGCCGGTGGAGCCCGCTACCCTTATCTCAAAGGTGAACGAACTCCTCGGAGTAGCTTAAGCCGACTTTCTCACAGCCTTTCACTTGTACCCTGAAAGTAAGGTTCTTGTCGCATATTTGAGCTGTGAGAAATGCGGGTTAATGACCGGAAGGCATAAGCCATACATTTCTGGATCGGGGACCGTCAAATTCGCAAAAATAAACAGCCTGCCAGGTCCCCAGCTGCAGCCGGCCGCCTTTGACCATAACCTGTACGGAAGAACCCATCAGGCTCGCCTTGACATGGGCAGCGGCATTGCCTTCGGAGTGTTGATATTGCGACTGCCAGGGTACGGCTTTTTCCAGCGCACCCGCTATGTCGATTACAACATCCGGATCTGCGTTTTCATTTATCGTAATACCCGCTGTAGTATGAGGCACAAAAACCGTTAAGGTGCCGTTTTCAAATCCTAGATCGGAAATGGATGCCTGTATTTCCCGCGTAATATCCAGGAACTGGGTATGACTCTGGGTACGAACGGATAAAGACTGCATGAATATTCCCTCCCCTTATCCCTGTTCCTAAAGTATTATCAAATCACTGAACCGTAAAACCGTTGTCCTTCAGGTTTTGAACAGCTTCGTCGACAGTAACTTTTACCAGAGACATATTGCATTTCGGGCATTTCCCCTCTTCATCCGCGATTACGTTCCAGTCCATCGGATCCTGATAGACGAACCCGTCCTGATTCTCATCTACAGCCTGCACATTCACCGGTTCAGACCGGATCCATTCGTCACTGGTTTTCATGGAATCGCTTTGCGGCATCTCCGCCATCTCTTCCATAGTTTCCATCCCTTCGCCGATATGGACATCTTCTTCCGTATCAGGGGTGTCTGAACCACAGGCTACGAAAAAGATAAGAGCAAGCGTAATGCCGACTAAAAAGACGCATTTTTTCATAGTAAACTCCTTATGACTGTTTGACTTATCCTTGTTTCTATGGGGTCGGGATTTTACCTTCATAGACAATCCATTCTCATATAAAGGTTCCGATCTATTCACGATTTCAACATAAGGACTTTCCCTTCAATCCGTATGGAACAATAATTTTTGAAATTCACCAGAATGTCGTTCGTAGAAAAAACATGAACGCTACAGCGGAATTACCTATGCCGACGGAACCGGATTTTGACGATATCTATCGCAGTCACCATCGCAGGGTATACAACCTCTGTGCGTTTCTTTTAAATTCCGGGGATGCGGCTGAAGATGCCGCGCATGAAGTCTTTATACGCGTGCAACGCAGAATAGAAACCTACAATCCCGACTATTCTCTATCCAACTGGATTCTAAAGATTGCGAGCAACTATTGCGTGGATGTGCTAAGGCGAAGGAGAACGGAACAACGGTTGTTTGTTCCTGATCCATCGGGATCGCCGGATCCCTCATCAGGGCAGCCCAGCCCGCTGGGAGAAATATTAACGTCTGAAAAAGGGAAGAACATTCGACGGGCTTTATCTTCATTAAATGAAAAATTCCGAATTCCCCTGATCCTGGCTTTCTACAACGATTTCACCTACGACGAAATCGCCGCCGCTCTAAGTATTCCCAGAAACACCGTCGCAACGCTTCTCTTCCGCGGTAAACAGCAGTTGAGAGAGAAGCTCAAAAAGGAGAAACATCATGCGATGTCCCGATGATTTTACTCTTTCCCAATACGCGGATGGAGAGTTGCCGGAAAATGAGACCCGTAAACTGGCCGCACATTTCGAGGGCTGTGCCGGTTGCCGGAATCGGGCGCAGGCTTTCGAAGCCGAAAACCGTCTGCTGTCAGAGAGCCTGCAGGGCATTGAATGGTGGATGCCGGAACAGGAAACAGTCCAGCGGAAAATGCCGGGATTTGCACGGGTCAGCGTCATGGCCGCCGTACTGTTCGGGATCACCTTTATGGTACGAACGGGTTTTGATTTCATTCTCAATTTAAAGTTGCCTTCAAATTTGGACTGGCTTCATCCACTCCGCCTGTCGGGCCAGCTGAATCTGATTGCCAATGGATTTTTTTACTTCCTGGAGAAAGGGAGGGACATAATGACAGGTTTTGTAAACGAAGTCGGCACTGCTGTACTGGGTGTGTTTATTTTCGGCGTGCTGATTACATTGATACGCCGGACTCGGAGGATGGCCTCCCTGGTTTGCCTGACCTCAATGATGCTTGTTTTTGTCATGCCCGGTCACGCGATCGAAATTAGGAAAGCGGATAAGGACGTGAGTTCGATATCGGTCGCATCGGATGAAATAATCGACGACTCCCTGGTGGTTTTTGCCGATTCGGTCGATGTCAGAGGGGTTGTTACCGGGGACCTTATTACGTTTGCAAGGCGGATCAACGTTCCAGGCGCCGTTCAGGGAAACATCGTCACCTTCGGGCAGAATGTTGAAATCACAGGGAAGGTGGACGGCGATATCATGGGTTTTGCACAGACGATTCGGGCAAACGGGGATATCGGGAAGAATCTCTGGGCGTTTGGTCAGAACATTACAATTGATCCGAGCAGCAAATTGGAACAGAACGCAACCGTGTTTGGCGCAAATGTCAATGTGGATGGCGAAGTCGGCCGGGATCTTTGGGCTTTTGCCGCATTTCTGGATGTCGGCGGCAGCATCGGGCGGGATCTGAATCTGCGCGGGGAAAAGCTGACCGTCCGCGATCCCTCGATAATCGGCCGTAACCTCAACGTTCGGGTGAAGTCTGAAGACAATGTACAGATACTTCCGGGTGCCACGATCCAAGGTGCCACGAATATAGAGCTTCAAACGGAGCATGCCCGCCCGAACAAATATCTGACAATCGGTTTCTACTTCAAACAGATACTGCGTATCGCCGGCGCATTCCTGATGGGACTACTCCTGTTCTGGCTGATTCCCGGGATAAAAGACACTCCTCTATCTAACGGAGTGGGGCTACTGACATCGGGTGGGATCGGATTTCTGACCCTGGTTGCTACTCCCGTGGCTATTCTTATTATGGCAATTACGGTACTGGGGCTTCCCGTTGCTTTCACAACACTCCTATTCTACCTGCTGGCACTTTATCTTTCCAAAATCGTCATTGGAAGATAT
>JARRLM010000003.1:12320-36751 GCA_037386985.1 Acidobacteriota bacterium
CTTTCCAAAATCGTCATTGGAAGATATATTGGGAAAGTCCTGCTGCGAAGCGATAAAGGCACAATGGCATCCACGGCTCTGGAGCTTCTCTTAGGCATTTTCATTGTCATCGTGGCCGTGAACCTTCCGTTTATCGGAGGAATCCTCAATATTCTTTTGATCATAATCGGATTGGGGGCTTTGCTGATCTCTGCTTATCGGACATATCGAAAGAGCCGCGAACGGGTAAGTGAAGCCACGCCATAGCGAAGTAGGGGCGAACCTTGTGTTCGCCCTCATTCTGAATGCATGTTTGTTTGTGGCGAACCTTCCGCTTTCGTCCCTTTAATTAAAGAACATACATTAACGTTCGGAGAGAATGAAAATGCCCAAGGTATGTCCCTGGTGGCTAACCTATACTTTCGATAATCCTTTAAGGAAATTCATTCAGGATCCTGACGAAATTCTATCGGGACATATTCGGGAAGGAATGCGAGTTGCCGATATTGGGTGCGGCATGGGATATTTTTCCATCCCCCTCGCCCGGCTGGTTGGAGATTCCGGGCATGTCCAGGCTATCGACCTTCAACAACAGCAGCTCAAACGGGTGGAAAAACGGGCAAGAAAATCAGGGATGTCCTCCAGGATCACCACAACCCTGGCGGGAGAGGATTCACTGCTTCTGAACCCTGACACGGACTTCATTCTTGCTTTTGCAGTGATTCATGAGGTTCCCTCAAAGGAAGAACTTTTCAGGCAGATGTACGAAAACCTGAAGCCGGGCGGCAGAATCCTGATAGCGGAGCCGACTCATCATGTCAAACAAAAGGCTTTCGATGAAGAAATCGAATCAGCAAGGAAATGCGGTTTCATCCCGGTCCCGAATTTTCAAAAAATCAGGACAAGCCGGGTCGCACTCCTGGAAAAACCTGTGAAAAATGCAGAAGTCAGATAAATGATCAACTTCAAAATTTTAGAAAATCAAGTTGAAAAATAAAAATATTTATTATCCACCTTATAATTTCCTGTCTCCTGATACAATTCCTATTTCCTAAAAATAAAATGCTCCAGGAATAATACGCTGAAAACGCCTGCAACAAAGCCGTTCCCCAATACCGGCTGAAGCATGACCGGAGAGTGTTCCATCACCTCGGCAGGAAGAAAGGAGATGATATTTCCGAGCAACACCGGCAATCCGATGATAATGCCGCTGTCGAATGAAAATCCTCCTTTCGGCACATCCCGCATGGCAATTTGCAGACCGGCAGAAAGCTGGGATGCCATGATATAGACCATAACGCCGCCGATGACAACGGGAGGCACACACCCAATCCACCCTATAAGTCTGGGAAACGGAGAAAGAAGTAGAACAAAAATCCCGGCTACCATCAGAGGATAGCGGGATGCACAGCGAGTGGAAGCGATGACTCCCGGGCTCAGAGAGTAATTCACCGGACCCAGGACACCCAGAAATCCCGATGCCATGTTCGATATCCCGGTCAGTGTTATGCCCCTTTTAATCCTGCGGTCCTCGCCGTCAGTATCGAGCATCTCATTCAGCGACTGGATCGATCCAAAATCGTTCACCGTCAATGCGAGGTAACAAATGAGGAAGGACAGGAGAACGCCGGGCACAACAACCGGATGGACCGTCAGGTCAACGAAAAATAATTTCACCCATAATAGATGCGTAGACAGGTTGCTGTCGAATGCGGAGGGGAAGATCAAAAAGTAAATTACACTGCCGCCCGATATGGAGAAAATAATGAGACCCGTTTTCCATATTCCGGAAAGAAACCTGTTCAACAGGAACATGGTAAATGCAAGAAACATTGAGAAGGTGATGTTCAAAAGAGGATTCACCCCGCTCGATACTCCGATCATGAGATCCCGGATTGTCGGCGCAAGGGTAAAGACTATCAGCAGGAGTACAACGGAAATCACCCTGGCTGTAAAGAGTTTCCGGACATAGCTGAACAGCCCGGTAGCCGCCAGAATGGAGATGAAGACACCTCCAAGAATTATTGAGGTGTTGATAACGGTAATATGGAACCCCCGACTGGAAACTACGCCTATCAGAAGAACAGCCGCGGGCCCGGAAATTAAAGGGAGCCGGTGTCCCCAGAGGATCTGGGATATTAAGGTTGCTCCCGTCAGGAAAAACAGTTTCTGAAGATAGAGAATCTCATCCTGCGATTCACTGAAATGGATCGAACCGACAATCTTGCCCAGAATGACAATAGTGGATATTGCAATGAAAGCCCATTGCAGACCCAATACCAAATTCGCAAGAAAAGGCGGGGGTTCCTCTAAATCGTATTTAAGCTTCAATGGATCCATCAGGATGACATAGCCTGGATTTTTTGGGTCAGTGCCGGCACAATACCCAGGAGCCGGGCATAGACCGTGATCTGTCCCCTGTGATACATCTCCTGGTCGATGCCGTGCCAGAACCAGGCCATGCGCGTCCCCTTGTTTCCGTCAAACCGCTCGATATGCTGCAGCATATGAAGTTCTCCGGCGGCGCGGAATTTTTTCTCGCCTTCCTGAATCTGGGATTTGAGAAGCCGCAGCAACTCGGCACGAGTCTTGGCTTTGTACGCACGACCGGCATACGTCTTTAACAGCTTCGGCCATGGCGCCCGATGGAAATCCGTGTCTTCGCGCGTCAACTCGCCCGTCATCATCATGGCAATTTCCAGGACGTGAACGACCAGTTCCCGGACGCTTTTCACCTCGGGAGTGGGTCGAAAATCCCAATATTTTCCGGGAATATTCCGTACTTCGTCAATGAACCCCGCACGCACATCCTGCCAGGACTCGAGAGTTTCCTCCAAAATTGTGGTCGGCTGTATCATGGTGTCCTCCAAATCCGGTAGCTAACACAGAGAAATATCTATAGAGCCTATCATTGAGCGACTTCCCCGTCAAAAAGCGATTATGAAATGAATCCATTCATCCGGATAGGTGATCATAGACAAAATTTGGGTTAAACTACGGTCTGTTTCGCTGGAATAAAAAAGATGTTCCTTTTACATGACTTTTTATCCCGACATCCGGAGGGGAAGATGAAACGAATACCGGCGGTTGTACTTCTTGTGCTCTTTTGCATGTCCTGCAGCCGGCAGGTGCCGATTTTATCCCACGAGGTTGGAACTGTTATCGTCAACAATCAAAGTGAACCCGAGACTATTGATCCCGCATTGTTCACGGGCCATCCGGACGCGACCGTCATTCTGCAACTTTTCGAAGGGCTAACGTCTTTTAATCCCCGGACTCTGGAGCCGGTTCCCGGCGTCGCTGAAGAATGGGACATCAGCCCCGATGGACGGGTCTATACATTCCACTTGAGAACAACAGCCAGATGGTCCGACGGCAACCCGGTAACGGCCCGCGATTTTAAATATTCCCTGATGAGACTGTTGCGTCCGGAAACCGGTTCAAGATATGCCTATCAGGCCTATTATATTAAAAACGGCGAGTCATTCAGCAAGAGGGACATCGAAGACGAATCCGCACTGGGCATTGAAGTGATCGATGACCATACTCTGGAAATCACTCTGGAGTCACCCACGGCGTATTTCCTGTCATTGCTTTTTCACCCGACGCTATATCCCGTTCGTCAGGATGTTGTCGAAAAATACGGCACAGACTGGACCCGACCGGAGAACATTGTCGGTAACGGCCCGTTCATGCTTGAAAAATGGCAGGTTACAAAAGAAATAGTGATGAAACCGAATACTTTACTGGGATAGGAAGAATGTAAAACCGAAAAAACTGATTTTTTATCCGATCGAAAACAGCCTCACAGCCTATAAAATGTACCGGGCCGACCAGATCATGATAACTCAGCCCGTACCCCTGGCTTACGTAGACAAATTGATCGCGGAAAAAGACCTCGAGTTGATGGTCGCTCCTTATTTCACGACTTACTTCTATAAAATGAACACAACGCTGCCCGCACTGAAAAACAAAAAAATTCGCAAAGCCCTTTCTCTTGTTATCGATAGAAACAAAATCGTAGAAAAAATCCTGAAGGCAGGTCAACTCCCGGCATGGACGCTTGTACCTCCGGAAACGACCCATTACAATCCACCTGTTCCGGAATATTCGAAGGTCGATATCCCGGAAGCAAAAAAATTATTGCGGGAAGGTCTTGCGGAAGAAAATCTGGATGCCTTTCCGGAAACCAGACTGCTTTACAACACGGATGAGGGGCATAAAAAGCTGGCCCTTGCTATTACTGATATGTGGCGCGAGCATCTGGGTCTGAATATCGCGCCCTATAACCAGGAGTGGAAAGTCTTTCTAAAAACCGAAAACAATATGGATTATCAGATTATTCGCCAGGGCTGGGTGGGCGATTACCTTGATCCGAATACATTTCTGGATCTGTTTGTGACAAACGGGGGAAATAACAATACCGGCTGGTCCAATGCCGATTACGACCGTTTGATTAAAAGCGCGGCCAGGGAGCAAAATCCTGATGAACGTATGGAATTATTAGAGAAGGCGGAAGCGATACTCATTGACGAGCAACCGATCATCCCCCTATATTTCTACGTCATGACCATATTAAGGAAGCCTTATCTCAAGGGTTATCACGGAAACGCCATGGACCTTCACAACTATAAACATGCCTCTATCGACGTAACCGAACTGAATAACTATTACAAACGTTAACAGGCAGCAGCGCCGTTTCTCCTTTATGGATTCAAGGCACTCATGATACGCATGATAATCAGCAGGCTGTTTCAGAGCCTTGTGACCCTGTTTCTGATCGTTACCTTCAGCTTCTTCATGATGCGCATTGCGCCCGGCGGGCCGTTTGACAGCGAACGAAACCTGCCGCCCGAAATCGAAGCCAATATCATGGCCAAGTACAGGCTCGATCTGCCCATTATGTCTCAGTATGTCTATTATATGTCGGATGTGTCTAAAGGGGACCTGGGGCTGTCTTTCAGATATCAGGATTATACCGTCAATGAACTGATATTCGAGGGAGCCAAAGTTTCCTTCACGCTGGGTGCGTTTGCGCTCCTATTCGCCCTTATCGTTGGCGTACCCTTCGGCATTATCGGCGCCCGGCGGGAGGAAAGTGTCCTTGATCATATGATCGTGGCCACCACCGTATTCGGCATATCCATTCCTAATTTTGTTCTGGGACCGTTACTGGTGATGCTGTTCGCCATTCTCCTTCCTGTTTTTCCGGCCGGCGGGCTGGATTCCGCGAGATCCTATTTCCTGCCGGTCTTGACTCTTTCCATTTTTTACATGGCCTATATCACCCGGCTGACCAGGGTCGGATTTATCGGTATCGGGAAAAGAGAGTTTATCCTCACTGCAAAAGCAAAGGGATTATCCGGGCCTGTCATCGTCTTCAGGCATATGTTTCGGGGCGGCATTCTTCCTCTGGTCTCTTACCTCGGGCCGGCGGCGGCGGGCATTCTTACCGGCTCCATTGTAATCGAGAAAATATTTCAAATCCCCGGCATAGGACAGCATTTTGTTCAGGGGGCATTGAACCGGGACTATACCCTGGTCATGGGAGTAGTCGTGTTCTATTCCGCCCTCATCATCACCTTCAATTTCATCATCGATCTGGTTTATCTGGCACTGGACCCGCAGGTAAAGTATAGATGAATACAAATCAAAATAAGAGAAGCCGGGCTCTGCAATATATCAAATTCATGAACAGTAATATCCAGCTTCGCACCGGTACGATCATTATTGTTTTCTTTATTGTCTGCGCCCTGCTGGTTCCCATTCTGTCTTCCTACTCTTTTTATAAAAATGATCTCGATCTCGGCCCGGTTTCTCCTGATGCGGTGCATTTCTTCGGAACCGACGACCTGGGAAGGGATATGCTGGTCCGGTGCATGTGGGGACTTCGGATTTCTCTCCTCATCGGTATCTGCGCCACAAGCGTGAGTCTTTTCATCGGCGTTATCTACGGAGCCATCGCCGGCTACGCCGGCGGTAGAGCAGACATGCTCATGATGCGGTTTGTGGATATGCTGTACGCCTATCCCTTTATATTTTTCGTTATCATCCTGATGGTTGTTTTCGGAAAAAATATTTTTCTTCTGTTTGCCGCGCTGGGCGCGGTTCAGTGGCTGACAATTTCAAGAATCGTCCGGGGCCAGGTCCTTTCTTTGAAAAACCGCGATTTTATTAAAGCGGCCCGCATTTCCGGCTGTTCGGCGCTCAAAATAATCTTCCTTCACCTGATCCCGAACTGTTTCGGCCCTATCATTGTTTACACGGCCATGACAGTGCCGACAGTGATTATGGAAGAGTCCTTTTTAAGTTTTCTCGGCCTGGGTGTTCAGGCGCCTATGGCAAGTCTCGGATCCTTGATTTCAGACGGTGTCGAATATATGGAAACCGGCGCATGGATCCTGTTCTTTCCGGGAGTTATTCTTTGTCTTGTGCTGTTTTCACTCAATTTTATCGCCGAAGGCTTGCGGCAAAAGATTGATCCGGTAAGGTAAAAAGTATTTATGCCTTTGTTGACCATAAAAAATCTAACCACGTCATTTAAAGAATCGGACGGCTTCATTCCCATACTCGTGGACCTGAGCTATTCCATCGACACGGGGGAAGTCCTTGGCATTGTGGGGGAAAGCGGTTCCGGTAAAACCATGTCGGTCAAGACAGTACTGGGCCTCTGCTCTGACAAGGACTACCGGATTCAGTCCGGCAGCATCCTGTTTTCGGGGAACGATCTTTTGGCATTGAACGGGAAATACCTTCGATCCATACGAGGTAGAGAGATCACAATGATTTTCCAGGATTCGCTCTCCGCGCTGAACCCCTACCTGACCATCAGGACACAGCTTCTGGAAGCGTTGCCGAATGCAAACCTTTTAAAAGAAGAAAAACTTCATAAAATCATAGAAACACTTCAATGGGTAGGATTCGCCGACGCCGAAGATAAAATCAGCAGTTATCCCTTTGAACTCAGCGGCGGTATGCGCCAGCGGGTGCTGACCGCCATGGCCCTGCTGCCCGATCCAAAACTCCTGATCGCCGACGAGCCGACCTCTTCCATTGACGCCACACTATCAAAACAGATTCTCAGTCTGTTTAAAAAGATAAATGAGGAAAAGAACATAAGCATAATATTCATCTCCCATAATTTCAGTCATGTAGCGTCCGTATCGAACAGGATCCTGGTGATGTATGGCGGCAGAGCCGTGGAAGTGGATACAGCCGACGGCGTGCTTGCCAAACCTGCCCATCCATACACCAGGGCCTTGCTCGATTCCATCCCGTTGGCCGGAAGCAGCGGAACAACGCTGCCGTTTATTCCAGGAGATCCGCCTGATTTAAGGGAGATCGGGATCAACGCTTGCCCTTTTTATCCCAGGTGCCGGTTTGTGACGGATGAATGCAAATCATCTTTCCCCGATAAAAACACCAGAAATACAAAGGAATTCTTTTGCTACCATCCACTCAACCCATCCTGAAGATATCCGGCCTGGATATTGCTTATAAATCGAGGCTCAAGGGCCTCAAGACCGTTGCCGCAGAGGGTGTGTCGTTTAACGTATACAAAAACGAAACCGTTGGGCTGATCGGAGAGAGTGGCGCCGGAAAATCATCCATCGCCAACGCCATCATCGGTCTGGTAGAGGGAGAAGGAGATATCTTGCTTCATGGAAAGGAGATCAGCACGTATTCCTCTTTGGACCGCTATAAAAAAATCCAATACATTTTTCAGGATCCGACATCCTCTCTCGATCCGAGGTATTCCGTTTTCAGGTCGATATCAGAGCCCCTGATCAATCTGCTGGGATATGACGGCACGCAATGTGATACCAGAGTGCGGGAGCTTCTGGACGCGGTGGGCATTCCGACCAATAAGATGCACAACCTCCCCCATGAATTCAGCGGCGGACAGAAACAGCGGATTGCTATCGCCAGGGCCCTGGCGGTGAATCCTGAAATAATCCTTGCCGATGAACCGCTGTCATCTCTGGACATATCCGTACAGGCCCAAATTATTCACCTTTTCCAGGATCTGCAGAAAAAATTCGAATTGGCATTTATATTTATTTCGCATGATCTGAATGTCATTTGGTATCTGAGCGATTACATCGTGGTGCTGCTGGGAGGTGTTATTGTTGAAAAAGCCCCGAAAAAAGAACTTTTTCAGCACCCGGCGCATCCCTATACGAAAGAACTGCTGTCAACAGTCATTACGAATGATAAAGAAAACGGCATAGCCAAAAAACAGGCCTTTATCGACGCATCGGACATGCAGAATCCCGAAGGCGGGTGCATCTTCTACACAAAATGCAGTATTGCCCAAAAAGAGTGCATGAACAACAAACCCCTGTCAAAGAAAGTGGGTCCTGATCATTGGGTTACATGCTATAACGTGAAGGCGCAAGAGAACTGCTTTACGCAAAGACGCGAAGGTGCAAAGGCGCAAAGAAAATCTTAACTGCATCTTTGCGCTATTTTTTAAAGGCAGGATTGAAAAGAACCACAGGTCTTAAAGTCACGTGCACATCGGATCGCCATTGAATAACGAAACATCCAATATATATTTCCTCAGTATTTTTTTCCTTTTTTGCGTGCTGATTTTGGCCGGGTGCAGCCCGGATACGCCTGTTGCCCCGCAGGAAGAGCCGGCGCCGGAATCGGGCGATTTTATCCTCGGAGACCTGATCGAGCCGTTTGATCCCCCGTCGCTTAAGAAACTGGAATCAACAGTTGAATGGATCGAACAGCCGGTGCTGGACTCGATTGAATTATTGCGCCGCAGGCAGGAAGAAGAACCGATTCTGGCCACTGTCGATGAGGCGCTGAGGCTGCACAACAATTCACCCGAAGCAAACAGAAAAATCCTCAGTGCCCTGGGCAGGCTTCCGGACAAAGATGCAGATGTTGATTACGACGCTTCCATAACCCGTTATATCGCGGCTGACGTAAAGAGCACCAATCCGCTGATGGCGGATTCTACCGCCGAGTTCGATGTCGTAGAACTGACGGGTTTCGGCCTGTTCGGATTCGACTGGAACTTTAACCTATTCGCAGCGGAAGAAAGCGTCGTTTCCTGGCACACGAGCCGGGACAGGATGTACGACAAGGTGATTATGCGGGATGACCTGACCTGGTCGGACGGTGTTCCTATCACGGCCCATGATGTGGTCTTCAGTTTCAGGGTCATCATGTCCAGCCGGGTGCCCGTTCCGGCACAGCGCACGGGTACCGACCAGTTGAAGTGGGTGGAAGCCTACGACGACCATACACTCGTATTTTTTCACAAAAAACCGCTGGCTGTAAATTCCTGGAACATCGGCTTCTCGATAATTCCGAAACATATTTACGAAAAATCCATTTACGAAGACCCCACTCTCCAGAACAGCGATTACCACGTCCGCTACGAAAAAAATCCTATGTCGGGGGGCCCTTACGTGATCGGTCGCAGGACTGTCGGTCGCGAACTTGTACTGAAGCTCCGGGAAGACTGGTACACCCGAAACGGTAAGAAGATTCGTTCCGTACCCTATTTCAATGAGATACACTTTTTGGTCATCCCCGAAGACAGTGTGGCGCTTCTTGCGCTCAAGGCTGGCGATCTGTCTGAAAAGGAATTGACGGCGGGAGAGTGGCAAAACAAGACCGGTGACGAACGATTCTATCAACACAACACTAAAGCCTACGGCTTGGAATGGGTCTACTTCTACTTCGGGTGGAACAATGAAACGGTATTTTTTTCAGACCGCCGGGTGCGCCAGGCAATGTCGTATGCCTTCGACCATAAAGAATTGTTGAAGGTTATCCTGTATAACGTCTATGAACCGGCCAATGGAATCTTTCACCCCACTTCGCGTTGGGCGCCCAAAAATCCTCCGCCTCCGTACAAGCAGGATCAGGATAAAGCCGAAAAGCTGTTGGATGATGCCGGGTGGGTGGATTCGGACGGAGACGGCATTCGTGACAAAATGATCGACGGGCAGTTAAGACGGTTTGAGTTCAGTATCCTGACGTCAAACAGAACAGACCGGGTGGCTATCTGCAATCTTCTGCGGCAAAATCTTGCCGAGATCGGTATCATCTGCCATGTCCGTCCTCTCGATTTCACCGTTTTGCAGGAAAAAACCCTGCAGGGACACTTCCACGCCTATTTCGGAGGATGGGGTACGGGAGCTTATCCCGACACGAATGAAAATCTCTGGAAAACCGGAGAAGGACGGAATTACGTCCGCTATTCGAATCCAGAAGTGGATCGGCTGTTCGTAGAAGCCCGCCAGGAAATGGACGACAGGCGCCGGGAGGAAATTTTCGGACGGATTCAAATGACCCTGTACGAAGACCAGCCCTACACCTGGCTATATTTTCGCAATTCCTTTTACGGATTCAGCAAGCGGCTTCGCGGCTACAATTTCAGCCCGCGCGGCCCCTATAATTATTCCCCCGGATTCAGCAGTATCTGGATGCCCAGGCAATGAGAAAGCACCATGACCAGTTATCTGATTCGACGGCTGTTTTTTGGACTTGTGACACTGATACTGATCACCTTCGTTATCTTCGCCCTCGTCCGCAACATGCCGGGAACGCCTCTGACTGTCGATCTGGCTGAACTCGATCCCAGCCGCCAGATCAGCCAGGAAGATCTCGAACGACTGGAAAATATCTACGGCCTGGACAAGCACTGGTCCCTGGCCTACGTCCAGTGGCTTGGAAATCTTGTGACGCTCGACATGGGCCGCTCCTTCCGGGAAAAGCGTCCGGTCACGGAGGTTATCGGAGAGCGCATCGGGCCTACCCTTGTTCTGTCCGTTACATCGCTGTTTCTGGCCTACCTCCTGGCAATCCCGATGGGGCTGTTTACCACCGTCCGAAGCGGGAGGATGGAGGAGCGGGCCTTGAGCACATTTCTTTACATGCTCTACTCCATTCCCAGCTTTGTAGCCGCCCTGCTGTTGCTGAATCTCTTTTACGTCCGACTGGAAGGGACTGTGTTTCAATTGCCGCTGGGCGGCATGATGAGCATGAATTATACGGAACTGTCTTTCACAGGCAGAATCTGGGACCGTTTCATGCACATGATTCTGCCCGTCTTCTGCGCTACGTACGGCAGCCTGGCGTACTACAGTCGCTTCGTCAAATCCAACATGGAGGAAGTCATCCGCCAGGACTATATCCGTACGGCACGGGCGAAAGGCGTCGGTTCGGTACGGCTGATCTGGCATCATGCGTTTCGCAATACGATGATTCCGTTTGTCACCCTGATGGGGCTGACACTGCCCGGTCTTTTGAGCGGCTTCGTCATTCTTGAAAGCGTTTTTACCTGGCCCGGCATGGGACTTCTCTTCCTGGACTCCATTACAAACCGGGATTACCCGACCATCATGGGTCTGACCCTGATGTTTTCGGTACTGACGCTCCTGGGACAGCTTCTGGCCGATATCCTGTACGCATTTGTGGATCCGCGTGTCACGTATTCGTGAGAAACGATATGAGCAAACCGCCTGTTGCTGAAATGAAAGCTTCGATGCCGCCTTTAAATGAGGCCGGCCAGACGACTGCGAGCCGAGGCTTCTGGGCCGAATCGTGGCAGCGTTTCCGGCGGCGCAAACTGGCCATGAGCGCCCTGTTCTTTGTCGCCTTCCTCGCGCTGACTGCCGTACTTTCTCCGGCAATCGTCGGCACCAAACCGATTATGGTCCGATACAAGGGAAATATTTATTTTCCCGCCATGAGCTACTTCAATCCAAGATGGGAAAACGAAATCTTTTTCCGCGACGGTTTCCGGATGCATTACTCTGAAAACCTGAAAGCCAAGGATCCGCGAAGTTGGGCGATCTGGCCGCTTATTTACCAGGATCCGTACCGACGAGTCCGGGAAGGAGAGTGGCCGGGACACCCGGGCAACGAGAGCTATATGCCCCCCAATCGCCATAATCTGTTCGGCACCACGCATCCGGGCGTAGACGTATTCGCGCAGATGGTGCACGGAACACGAATCGCCCTGCTGGTCGGAATTGTCGCCACCGGCATTGCCGCAGTGATCGGCATTATCGTGGGTGCGCTGGCAGGATTCTTCCGCGGCGCCGTGGACATGGTTCTCAGCCGGATTATTGAAATGGTCATGTGCATACCGGTTCTTGTATTGATTCTGGCTTTGCTTGCCGTTCTGGACACTCCCACCATCTGGCACCTCATGGTCGTGCTGGGGGCGACAGGATGGACCGGCATCGCACGCCTGACACGCGGAGAATTCCTCCGGCTTGGCCAGATGGAATATGTATCCGCGGCAAGGGCACTCGGATTCGGCCGGTTGCGGGTTATGTTCCGGCACATTCTGCCCAACTCGCTGGCGCCGGTGTTGGTCCCGATCTCCTTCGGCATCGCCGCCGCAATCCTGATCGAAAGCGGCTTGAGCTTTCTCGGATTCGGCGCTCCTCCTCCCAATCCCAGCTGGGGAACGCTGTTGAATGCCGGGCGCAGCAACCTTCAGATGTGGTGGCTCATACTTTTTCCCGGCATCGCTATTTTTCTGACCGTACTCTGCTATAACCTGATCGGCGAAGGCATCCAGGAGGCAACCGATCCGAAGTTGCAGCAGGGGAGAAAATAATATGCAGTCAAACAGCCTGCCCGACGGAACAGAGACATCTCCTCTGCTGCAAGTGCGCAACCTCCGGACCTACTTCGATAGCGAGGAGGGGGTCGTTAAAGCGGTTGATGATATTTCTCTCCAGCTCGAAAAGGGGAACACCCTTGGAATCGTCGGAGAATCCGGCTCCGGCAAATCGGTGACCTGCTATTCGATCATGCGTCTCCTTGAAAGCACGGGCCGGATCGAAACCGGGCGGATATCTTTCCTCGGACGCGACCTCGTCCGGCTCCCCGAACCGGAAATGCGCCCCATCCGCGGCAGTGAAATCAGCATGATTTTCCAGGAGCCGATGACATCGCTCAATCCTGTTTTCACAGCAGGTGATCAGGTCATGGAAGCTATTTTGCTCCATCAGAAAATCTCCAAAACCGAGGCCCGCCTGCAGACTATCGGCCTATTCAAAGAAGTCGGCATTCCGGAACCGGAACAGAAGGTGGACGCATATCCGCATCAACTTTCCGGCGGTCAGAAGCAGCGGGTCATGATTGCAATGGCGCTTTCATGCAATCCCAAACTCCTGATCGCCGACGAACCGACAACGGCGCTGGATGTTACTATCCAGGCGCAGATACTCGACATCCTTCGCCGTTTGCGCAACCAGCGCGGCATGGCGATGCTGTTCATCACGCACGATCTTGGCGTGATCGCGGAGATCGCTGATCACGTCGCTGTCATGTTCCGGGGAAAGATTGTCGAATACGGCTCTGTTCTCGATATCTATACGCGCCCGCAGCATCCCTATACCAAAGGCCTGCTTGCCTGCCGGCCGCGGCTCGACCATGAATTCAAACGCCTGCCTACCGTGAGCGACTTTATGGAGACGCAACGGGTCAACGGCCGGGTTGAGTTGATTGAAAGATCGCTGGATGACAGCCGGCTTCAAAGCCTGATCTCGCGCGGGCGCGGGCGGCTGTTGCATCCGAAATCGGAACTGGAGACCATCGGCCATCGGTGGGAGGAAAGCGTACATGCACCCGACACAACCACAGTTGCAGAAGGTCAGCCTCCGCTTCTTCAGATCAAGGACCTTAAAGTACATTTCCCGATACGTAAAGGCATCCTGCTCCGGGTGGTCGGTCGCGTGAAAGCGGTCGACGGCATCAGCTTCAACATTTATCCCGGCCAGACGCTGGGATTGGTAGGTGAATCAGGTTGCGGTAAAACCACCACCGGACTCGCCCTTTTGCGACTGGTTGAGCCCACCGAGGGTTCCGTTCTCTACGAGGGCTTTGACGTCCAGACGCTCGCCAGGCGCGAATTGGAGAAAATGCGGCGCAGGATCCAGATCATTTTCCAGGATCCCTACGGATCCATGAATCCCCGCCTGAGCATCGAATCCGCATTAATAGAACCGATGAAGGTTCATGGAATCGGCAGGAGCTTCTCGGAGCGTCGTGACCGGGCCGTGGCCCTGTTGGAGGAGGTTGACCTGGAGAGCGGTTACCTTCACCGCTATCCGCATGAATTTTCCGGCGGGCAGCGCCAGCGCCTCTGTATTGCGCGCGCCCTGACAGTCGAACCCGATTTTCTGATTTGCGATGAATCTGTCTCGGCGCTGGATGTTTCGGTCCAGGCACAGGTCCTGAATATGCTCAAAGATCTGCAGGAAAAACGCGGATTGACTTACATTTTCATCAGCCATGATCTCAGCGTAGTTAAATTTATGGCGGATATGATGGCGGTTATGAAAAACGGAAAGATAGTGGAATTCGGCCCGTCGGAAAATATCTACACAGCCCCCCGCGAGGAATACACCCGGCGCCTTATCGCCGCTACTCCCAACGACAGTCCCGAACAGATCAAGCGCCGCCAGGCCGAAAAAAGTCGTTCAGCGGAATGAATACATCATCATAAGCAATGGACGTCGTGTTACCAGCAGATTCCATGATACGTCTCCGGCAGAGATTCAATTTCGTGGTAGAGTCGAACCAGATCAACAACATGGGAATCCGGTCGGCGTTCTTCAAGGATAGCTGTGTGCATACCGTCTTTGTTCCCCACAACCAGGACATCGCCGTGCTCGACAATCTCCTCTTGGCTTTCGGTGAGCAATGATGATATGTGAGGAATCTTCTCGTTAATATACTCCCTGTTTGCCCCGAAAATTCGAGCCAGCTGAACATTGTGGTCAAAAATTTTCAGCTGGAAGCCCTTTCCCAGAAGCTGCTCCGCCAGCTCCACTATCGGGCTTTCGCGGAGGTCATCCGTATCACTTTTGAAGCTGATCCCGAGAATTGATAAACCCCGGTTTCATATAGTATGGAGAAAGATTGAGTTTCGTATCTCTGCAGACAATTTCCATTAGTTTGTGCCCGTCAACATCGTTTTCCTTCGCTAATGTACCCATTTCGTTTGCGAAAACCACTTTCACGGCATGGAAAGCATTGTTGGCATACTTAACCATCTCGGCGAGTTTGATTGGAATCCGAATCATTGGCACATCCAGAAACGCATACACTTTCTGCAGGATATCCCCACATTTTTGGTCGTATTCCCCAACAATGGTGTAGGGCGGATTATAGAAATCCTTCACCGCCGAGCCCTCACGAAGAAATTCCGGGTTTGAGCAGACTCCGAAATCACTTCCAACTCTCTTTCCTGAAGAAGACTCCAAAATCGCTGTGGCCTTTGCCATTGTTCCCGGAAGTACAGTACTGCGAATAACAAAAACATGGTACTGATGAGAGTCTTTCAGTGCCGAACCGATCTCTTCAGCCACTTTGAAGACATAGTCAAGTTTCAGACTGCCATTGGGATTGCTTGGTGTACCCACACAGATTAAAGAAACCTCGGATTCCTTGATCGCAGATCGGAAATCGGTCGTCGCCGTGAGATTTCCGGACATCACTGATTCCGAGAGAATTTCACCCAACCTCGGCTCCACGATCGGGTTCTTTCCGCTATTCACAATGTCGACCTTGTTCTGCGCGATGTCTACGCCAATAACGCTATGTCCCTCTTTGGCAAAGCAGGCCGCTGATACGCATCCCACATATCCCAGCCCAAAGACTGCAATTCTCATCATCTACTCCCTTCATGGGCCCTGTTGACCCATGGCCCTTGGTACCCTCCCATCGCGAAGGTCACCCCGGCAAATACAGTTTAGGTTCCCCTGACTACGTTTTCACAAATGGCACCAAATGCCTGCGCCACCATGGGCCAACCGAAATGTTTTTCCACATAGTCGCGTGCCGTGTTGCCAATCCGGTTCTGCATATCTGGGTTTTCCAGGAGCTCAACTGTTTTCTGGGCAAAAGCTCTCGGATCATCGGCGAACAGGGCATGAACATTATTCCTAATGGGAAGGCCTTCCGCACCGATTGATGTTGTCACAACCGGTCTTGCCATCGCCATTGCCTCATAGATTTTCATTCGGGTACCCCCTCCGATCCGGAGAGGTACGATTACTGCTGAGCTGCGTGCGATGTACGGACGCACGTCTTCAACCCACTTCGTTAGTGAGATATTCGCGCTGGTATCCACAACGGACCGCAATCGTGGCGACGGGTTTTTCCCTACCAGCGTTAACTGCACATCCGGGATACGCTCTCGAATAATGGGAAGGATCGCTTTGGCAAAATACCTGACAGCATCGTCATTCGCATCCCAATCGAGCGAGCCAACAAAGACTATGTGTCCCTTTTCAGGAGTGGTGGCCATGGGGCGGAAGAAGTCTGTATCCACTCCAGTCGGTATGTCAAAAACGTTGTCGACACCAAATTTTTTACACATGCTCTGCTTGTCTTGCTCTGAAACAGCAACAACCGCATCAAACGACCGGCACTTCTGCTTTTCAAACGCAAACATCTTGCGAAATTGACTGTACCAAAAAGCACGCGATATCGGATCTCTGCAAGTACGGTAGTGTCGGAAGAGAAGGTCGGATTCCACGTTGTGTTGAAAGATGCGATGGCACCCCGACAAGAATCCCACCAACAAGGAGGCCGAGGCCAAGTTCAAGCAGATCTCCGAAGCCTACGATGCGAACGAGAATAGTCTCTGAGAACCGAAACCGGATATTTGGATAGAGTGAAAGTAAAAACGTCCCAGTAGTAGGCTGCAGTGTGTTTTTTGACTTCCCGGTACGCCACCGGATGAAATGACGAGCACATTTCTGTCATTCGGCTGATATAAGGAGTGTCTTGCGGATGCTCAACGCGACTAAAGACTGAAATGTCATGGTTTTTGCTTAAGTGCTTCAGGATATTTCCGGAGCGAATCTTCCCCCCGGCATCCATCGGAAGTAAAAAACGTGTCGATAGAAAAAGAATGTTTGCCATTGGGTGAATCCACAGCTCCTGTCATGATGCAACACCTGAAATGTGTCAAGCATTCTTCTTTTATATCGTACAATCAAACACCTGTTGATACATTTTAATCAAAATTCAATCACAAATATTTTGAAGAATTCCGACCTTTTCGTCAGGCTACAACCAAATAAAACCCTTCGACAATCCAGGATCCTTCGCGTTATGTCCTCTCTACAGACCTGCGGATTGCATGCAGGTTTTCCGCCGGCACGGTTGCGGGATCGAATGTGCATCCGGGGCCAAGAATAATCGGGCGATCGCCTGCCTGTTGTATGGCATTGGAAGCTTCCCTCTCGCAATCCTCCCGGGACCCAACAGCCATCGTGCCCAGGTTGTTCAATCCGCCGCAGATTGCCGGTTTCAGCCACCCGGATACGGAAGCAATAGAAGGTCCGGCATAGCGATCGGCCCAATTGACTGCATGAACCGGGTAGTTGCCGAATCGGCTGAAGTCCACAGCCTGCCCGCAAACGTGAAGCATGTTGAACGTTGCACCCTGAACAGCTTTCAGGATTCTCAAATCTCCGGGCTTCACCAGGCGGTCATAGATGCCTTCCCCGTTCTCGGGCGAGTCCACCCAATCATCCCGCACCGAAAAGAAAATTCCGTCTGCGCCCGCCTTCAGGCAGATCTGTAGGAAATTTACGGTGGATTCTGTAATAGTATCCAACGCCCTGAACAACACTTCGGGCGCTTCTCGGAGAAATCCGGAAATAGCAGCGTCGCGCGGATCGCCGGTTTGGCCGACCACAGGCGGCCCGTGTCTCCCCGACTCCGGCGAAGTCATCTGTCGCAGAACAGTCCATGAATTGAACACTGTCGTAATCATGCGGAACTCCCCCTGGTACCTCCGAACCAGCGCACCGATCAGCTCCAGCTGCCGGCCGAACCGGTCCTCGTCTCCCTCGAGCACGGGTAATTTTTCCAGGTCGCGGATTCCCGAGATCACCCCGTCCTGCAATCCGATGCGGGGATAGCGGTTGTCGTCCATGATTTTGAGAAAATCAAGATCGTATGTCTCCATATGACGGACATGGGCTTCCACCGCCGCCGTTCCGGAGGGTTCAGCGTTTTGCCGTTCCTGCTATCCATTTTCTGGCGAGTAAGTCAGTCTAAAACCCTGAACCTTTTGCACAAATTCCCTGCAGTCGCCTATGACCTTCCAGGACCGCAGGGCAACAGGCTTTTGTTTCAATAGTTATTATGCCATTAATCCGTGATTTTGATGTGCAGTTCGCGTAGATGCTTCGGGTCGAGGTCGGCCGGGGCGTCGAACATCAGCTCGCTTCCGCTGGCCGTTTTGGGGAAGGCAATGACCTCGCGGATGTTCGGTTCGTCGCACAAAAGCATAATCATACGGTCGAGCCCGGGTGCGATTCCCCCATGCGGAGGTGCGCCGTATTCGAAGGCCTCCAGCATATGTCCGAACCTTCGCTGAATTTCCTCGCTATCATATCCAAGGCTCCTGAATATTTTTGCCTGCACTTCCCGATCGTGGATTCGAATACTTCCGCTTGCCAGTTCATACCCGTTGCAAACAAGGTCGTAGGCGTTACTCATAACGGAGCCGGGGTCGCTTTCCAGCTTATCCAGATGTTCGGCTCTCGGGCTCGTGAACGGATGGTGCATGAAATTCCATTGCTTCTCATCCTCGTCCCATTCGAACATGGGAAAGTCGATAATCCATCCGAATGCCAGCAGATCCTTTGGGGCCAGGTCCAGCCGGTCACGGAATTCCAGGCGCAGAGCGCTCAAACCCTTGCAAGCCGCCGTTTCGCGATCGGCGATAATGCAGGCAAGATCTCCCTCCTTCGCCCGGACTATGTCGGAGATCCTGTCTATTTCCGCCTGGCTGAGCTTTTTTGCCGCCGTTCCCTTCATCCCGTCGGGCGTCCATGCCAGGGTGGCCAGGTTTGCGGCTCCGGCGGATCGCACCAGATCCGTGAGAATATCCAGGTCTTTGCGGGAATAGTGGGAGCATCCCGGAGCCACGACACACTTTACGGAACCTCCCGACGCAATGGTATCGGAAAACAGTATCAGTTCCGATTCCCGGACCACATCCGTCAAATCCATGATTTCCAATCCAAACCGGAAATCGGGTTTGTCGGTTCCAAAACGATCCATCGCTTCCGCGTAGGTCATGACCGGAAACGGACTGATAATGCGCTTATGCGGCGTAACGGCCGGAATCAATTCGGTTATCATCTCTTCCACAATCGCAAGCACGTCTTCACGCTCAACAAACGACATCTCAATATCCAATTGCGTAAACTCCGGCTGGCGGTCGCCGCGCAGGTCCTCGTCCCGCATACAACGCGCAATCTGAAAATATTTTTCGTATCCGGCAACCATCAAAAGCTGTTTGAGTTGCTGTGGACTCTGGGGCAGCGCATAAAACTTACCGTGCTGTACCCGGCTCGGGACGACATAGTCCCGCGCTCCTTCCGGCGTAGACTTGATCAGCATGGGCGTTTCGATCTCCATAAAACCCGCTTTATCCAGGTAATCCCGAATGAACTTGATGATCCTGTGACGCAGCATGAGGTTTTTCTTGAGACGGGCGCGTCTTAAATCCAGATACCGGTAACGCAGCCGGATAGCCTCGTCGGTCTTGTCCCCCTCGTCGTCAATCGGAATAGGAACTGTCTTTGAAGGATTCAATACGGCAATCCTATGTGCCAGCACTTCAATCTCGCCGCTTACCAGATTAGGATTCACCGTTCCTTCCGGTCTGATCCGGACTTTGCCCTCGACCTGAAGGACATATTCGCTTCTGACCTTTTCCGCAACAGAAAAAGCTTCCCCAACACTCGGATCCACCGTCACCTGCACCAATCCGGATCGATCTCGTAATTCAAGGAAAATCAAGCCACCGAGGTCTCTTCGTACCTGCAGCCAGCCTGCAAGGACTGCGCTCTTTCCATCATCTGATATATTCAATTCGCCACAGTTGTGCGTCTTTAACATTTTTCTAAGTTCCATTCCTCGGGTCGCATTGACAAAGCTGCTAGCATACCCTAAAAGTATTCCCGTAATGACAGGAAATATTCCAACAGGAGAATTTCTCCGATATAGATCCGAATTTTAGTCCTTTATCGTGTAGTGGGAAGACACATACTCATTCAGTATTGCCTTAAATTGGGAAATGATATCCGGTCCGCTGAGGATTGTCGCCAGTTGTCCATCGATATAGACAGGGGATTTTGGATCTTCTCCTGTTCCCGGTAATGAAATGCCCAGATTGGCATGTTTGGATTCTCCGGGGCCGTTGACAACACATCCCATAATAGCCACTTTTAGCTCTTCAATCCCAGAGTAGCGTTTCTTCCACTCAGGCAATGCCCCGCGGATATACTTTTGAATCTGATCCGCAATTTCCTGAAAAAGAGAAGAGGTCGTACGTCCGCAGCCCGGACATGCGGAGACCTGGGGCATGAAATTCCGAATTTCCAGCGATTGCAGGATTTGTTGCGCCACCCGAACTTCTTCACTGCGGTCTCCGCCCGGAGATGGAGTCAGTGAAACCCGAATCGTGTCCCCGATACCTTCCTGCAGGAGTACGGCTAATGCAGCCGTTGATGCCACGATTCCTTTGGCGCCCATTCCCGCTTCCGTCAATCCCAGATGAAGGGCATAATCGCTTTCCGCAGCAAGTCGGCGATAGACGGAAATCAAATCCTGGACTCCCGAAAGCTTCGCACTGAGAATGATAGAATTATGCGGTAGCCCGTATGCCTCAGCCATTCCGGCCGACTCCAGAGCGCTCCGACTCATTGCGTCTATCATTACGTCCCGGGCTGTTTTCGGCTGAGTCCTTTTCGTATTCTCATCCATCAAGCGTCCCACAAGAGCCCGATCGAGAGACCCCCAGTTCACTCCGATCCGAACCGGCTTGTTGTTCACGATGGCAATATCGATGATTTGCCGGAAATTTTGGTCATGATTCCTGCCAACGCCAACATTTCCAGGATTAATCCGATACTTGGCCAGTGATCGCGCACATTCCGGATACTTCGCAAGCAGCTGGTGTCCGTTGTAGTGAAAATCACCAATAACAGGAACACAAACACCCAGGTCTGTGGTTCTTTTCACAATTTCGGGAACCGCCCGTGCCGCTTTGGGCGTGTTCACAGTAATTCGCACCAACTCCGAGCCCGCATTCGCCAGCGCCACAATCTGATCGACCGTTCTTTCAACATCTTCAGAGTTTGTGTTGGTCATCGACTGCACAACAATCGGCGAATCCCCGCCGACCATTATCCCGCCCACATTCACTTCTTCGGACCGTCTCCTGGAAGAGATCATCCCTCTTTTCCTTTCACCGAAATCGGGGGACATAATACTTATTTCATGGGAAATGGATATTATGTCCCCCGATTTTCGGACTAGAGTTAAAATACATCTGCTTATACAAGACTTCAACCGCGGAGGGCGTTTTGGAAACAGATGAGAGGCGTTCTTTCCATAAGCCTTTAGGCCCGGTTCTACTGGATTCTACAACCATACAGAAACGCGTTCGAGAACTGGGCGCTCAAATCACTTCGGATTATTCAGGCCAAATCCCGCTCCTGGTCGCAATATTGAAAGGAGCCAGTATTTTTCACGCAGATCTCGTGCGCTCCATTCAGCTTGATCTTTATTACGACTTTATGGCAGTCGGCAGCTATGGAAATTTAACCGCCAGCAGCGGTGAAGTTCGCATCCTGAAAGACCTGGATCAAAGCCTGGAAGGAAAAGATGTACTTCTTGTGGAAGATATCGTCGACACCGGGCTGACCCTGCACTATCTTGTGCAAACCCTGAGAACAAGAGGGCCGAGATCATTAAAAGTTGTTGCATTGTTGAATAAGCCTTCGCGCCGTGAAATTGAATTGAAACTGGATTACATCGGGTTTGATATACCCGACAAGTTTGTGATCGGCTACGGGCTGGATTACGGCCAACAGTATCGTAACCTGCCGGATATCCGGGTTCTCGTGGAATCCGACACCTGACTTCCCGGAAATGCAGGTTACGGTAACAACTTCTCATGCACAATCAGGCAGGGATTTGATATAAAAAAGGCTGCAGCGTGCGGTTTCAATATTCGGCTTTAACCTCCATTCCGAAGTTCAAAGTAGTATGGGTAAACTGTTGATTGATAAAGGGTACAGCCTTTTTTCATCTTTTAACTTCGGAATTGAGGCTGAGTCCGCATTTCACACAATGAACCGGATATATAGGCGGTTTGAACGGACGTGAGGCACTATGATACGCTATAACTCTTAAGGCCGCGTATGAGCATAAAAATCCATCTTTATTCAAGCCTGCGTAAATATACCGACAACCACAGTATTGTTGAAGTCAACGGAACGACTGTCGGGGAGTGCCTGAACGACCTGGTACGACAATACCCGTCCATTATGCCATTATTATTCGATGATGCCCGTAACCTTCTGGATAAAGTGTTTGTTTCCATCAACCTGGAAAGTACGACCAGAGAAAATTTGTCAACACCGGTTCAGGAAACCGACGATGTGTATTTAATTCTGATTGTGGCAGGCGGATAATCCGTAAAAATAACTGGAAATCCCCTAAGAAGCGAGGACAGACAATGTACAAAGGCGGCTTTACCGGAAAGATATTAAGACTGGATCTTACGAATCAAAAAGCTACCGAGGAAGAAGTTTCCTACGATTTGGCAAAAGATTATATGGGTGGCGTTGGCTTCGCCTTCAAATACCTGTATGACGAATTCAAATCCGGCACCGACGCACTCGAGGAAGGCAACAAAATGATTTTCGCCGTCGGCCCCCTGAATGCCACCGGCGCTCCCTGTGCCAACCGAATGGCCGTAGCCGCCAAATCCCCTCTCACAAACTCGATTGCCGCTGCTTTCAGCGGCGGCCATTTCCCGGACGAATTGAAGCAGGCCGGATACGACATGATCATCGTGGAAGGGCGCGCTGCGAAACCCACCTACGTTTCGATCGCCGACGGCCAGGTGCGATTCCACAACGCCTCGAAACTCATGGGAATGCAGACCACCGATACGCAGCTTTTCATTAAGGACGAACTCAAGGACCATAACTACCGGGTCGCCTGTATCGGACCCGCCGGTGAAAAGCTGATCCCCATGGCCTGTATCATCAACGAAAGAAGGGCTGCGGGCAGAAAAGGCATGGGCGCTGTCATGGGCTCCAAAAACTTGAAGGCCATCGCCGTCCGTGGGACCGGAAAAATCAATATTGCGGATCCGGACATGTTCAAGGAAAAGCGGAAGGTCATGCTCAGTGCTATGAAAAAAAGTCCGGTACTTTATCCCGAATTTTCCAAAGCCGGCACACCTATGGTTGTTGATGTGACCACGGGCCTGGGAATCCTTTCAATAAAGAACTTGTCGGAGACCGGGCAGAGGGACATGGTCCCGAAACTCGGCGGCGCCGAGCAGGACAAGTACATCATCGACCGGGCCTTCTGTGCCGGGTGCTCCGTAGGATGCTCCCAGGTGAAAATGGCCAAGGAGGGCCCCTATGCCGGATTCCTCTCCGAAGGTCCGGAGTTCGAAACGGTTTATGCCCTGGGAAGCAATTGCGGGATCGGATACATTCCGGCCATTATCGCCGGGGACCGTTTGTGCGACGAATACGGCATTGACACCGTTTCCGCCGGCGTCTCTATAGGGTTCGCCATGGAGCTCTACGAAAAGGGCATTATCACGGATGAGGATACCGACGGGCTGCAACTGACATTCGGCAACGACAAGGCCATGATTGAAATGCTGCACCGTATCGCCTACCAGGAGGGACTGGGAGCCATCCTGGCAAAAGGCACGAAACAGGCCGCGGAACATTTCGGCCGGGGTACTGAGGAATTTGCCATAAACATCAAGGGGCTGGAGTTGCCTGCATACGACGTTCGGGGCGCCAAGGCGCACGGTTTGAATTATGCCACAGCATATAACG
The DNA here is from genome assembly GCA_037386985.1 of Acidobacteriota bacterium. Lineage (GTDB taxonomy): Bacteria > Acidobacteriota > UBA6911 > UBA6911 > UBA6911 > UBA6911. The sequence goes on from JARRLM010000003.1 coordinate 36,197, forward strand.
GAGGCGACCATTGCCGGGGCTATGCGTTTCAGGAAATATTCGACATTCCCGTACCGGACAAAGTGGATCGCTTTGCTACAAAAGGTAAGGGAAAATTAACAAAGTGGAACCAGGATGTGCGGCTGGCGACATGCGACTGCGCGACCCTGTGCGGATTCGTCCTGGACATGGCCGTTCCGGATATCGCCTGTCAGAATACGGCCGACCTGTTCACAGCCGCCACCGGAATTTCAATAACCGCGGAAGATGTCAAACAGATCGGCGAGCGGGTCAACAATATCGCCCGTCTGTTCAATATCAGAGAAGGATTTACCCGGAAGGACGATACATTCCCCCCGCGCTTGATGAAGGAACCGATTCAGGGCGGCGCTTCGAAGGGCCAGCGCCTCAGCCAGACCGAGTTGGACGAGATGCTGGATGAGTACTATGAAGCCAGGGGTTGGGACAAGGACGGTGTACCCACCGAAGCCAAGCTTAAAGAGCTGGGAATTAAAAAAGATTGAAGTTCTGAGTTCTGAGTTTGAAGGTATCGCTTCGTCTCTGAACAGGATCCTG
>JARRLM010000004.1:0-15841 GCA_037386985.1 Acidobacteriota bacterium
GCCCATGAGAAGGGTGTGATCCACAGGGATCTGAAGCCAGCAAATATCAAGGTGACTCCTGATGAGAAAGTGAAGGTGCTGGATTTCGGACTCGCAAAGGCATTTGCCGGCGAACAGACGGATCTAAACCTGTCTAACTCCCCGACATTAAGCGTTGCTGCAACACAACAAGGCGTAATCCTTGGTACGGCCGCCTATATGTCGCCTGAACAGGCAAGAGGAAAGGAAGTCGATAAACGGGCGGATATCTGGGCGTTTGGAGTTGTGCTGTTCGAGATGTTAACGGGAAAGCAAGTATTCACGGGAGATACGGTTTCAGACACTCTTGCATCGGTATTGGCAAGAGAACCGGAATGGCAAAGCCTTCCCCTGAATCTTCATCCGAGAATCCGGTTGCTGCTCGAACGCTGTTTGAAGAAAGAACCGAAGAATCGCTATCACGATATCGCAGATGCCCGAGTGGATATTCAGGAGGTTTTGGCTGATCCAAGTGGCGTATTAGTAAGACCAGTAACGGCAGAGGAGCTTAACAAAAAACTGAAAACAATGCTCCCATGGATCGCAGCGGCGATTATTGTTGCAGGAATAGCTGGCTGGTTGCTGAAACCCGCGCCCTCTCCCGATCCAAAGCTAGTCATTCGCTATGATTATGAACTACCGGAAGAACAAAAGTTTGGCAACATGGGTCGGCCGACTATGGCTGTATCAAGGGATGGGAAGAAAATTGTCTATGTGGCAAATAATCAACTCTTTCTTAAATACTCAAATTCATTAACTGCAAGACCTATCCCGGACACGGATGAAGATCCGGTTAATCCTTTCTTTTCGCCCGATGGTCAACGGATAGGCCTGCGATGTAAAGGATCCCATTAGTGCATCATGGGAAACAGATAACTCGATTTTGTTTGGGGACGTTGATGGAATCATGCGGGTTCCCGACATTGGAGGAAATCCTAAAATCATTGTTAAAGCTGAGAGTGGGCAGAACCTTTCCTTTCCACAGATTCTGCCAGATAAAAATGTCATTCTGTTTACAGAACTTAAACAAGGCCACTTTAATGTTGCTGTAAAATCGCTTGATTCAGGAAAGAGCACGATTTTGTTCCCGGGAGGACAGGCACGATACATTTCGACAGGTCATCTAATTTATACGCGAGAAGATAGTCTTTACGCTGTTCCCTTTGATCCCGATACGCTTGAGTCAGGAGAAGAAGTTTTTCTAATAAAGGGTATATCAAGAGCATATTTCTTTTCCCCAAGCCAATTTTTCATTTCACAATCGGGAATGCTGGGTTACTTACCTGGAACTTATGCAAGAGTACCCGAGGAAAAGAATGTGTTAGTTTGGGTCGATCGCCAAGGTAAGAGAGAGTCGCTCGGAACCCCTCCTAAAGCATATCGCGTACCAACAATATCTCCTGATGGATCTAAATTGGCAGTATGCATTGTTGATAACGGAAAAAGTAACATTTCGATTTGGGATATAGATCGCACTGTGGCAATCCTGTTTGGTCACCTGATGGGACAAGAATAGCTTTCAGGCGGGATAATCAGGAAGAAGAATCTGTTTACTGGAAAGTTGCCAATGGCGTGGGAAGTGAAGAACTTGTTCGTTCAGGAAAGGAACACTTGATTGTTCCTTTGAGATGGCTGCCTGATGAAATAGGAATCCTTGTACTGGATATTCTCCGGGAGTCGAATATAAATATTGGAATTTTATCTCTGAAGGGTGATTACGAACCACTTTTACAGGAAAAGTATGTTGAGTGTGATCCGAATATATCACCCAACGGGGAATGGATGGCTTATCAATCCACTGAGTCCGGAAGAGGAGAGATTTGGGTGTGTTCATTTCCCGATGTAACCAAGGGGAGAAGGCAAATTTCTCAAGGAGGAGGACAGAGCCCGTTATGGTCTCTCGATGGAACTGAGTTATTCTATCGTAGTAACGATGAAATTGTAGCCGTTGCGATACAAACAGAACCGGACTTTAGTCCCGGAAAACATGACGTTCTTTTCAGATGGAGTTACCAAGAAAACCTGACTGATCCATTCGGATGGGATATCAACCCACACGATAGCCGATTCTTAATGAGGGAACCGGTTGAAGCCGATAATGTCGCCCAACAAGTGCCCCAGAAAATAATCTTCGTCTTCAACTGGGTTGAAGAATTGAAGGATCTAATGTCTGTTCAGTAGGAAAAGGATACCCTCATCGATATCATTAAAAACAGGGGTGAAGCCGCTTCTCAAAGCATTCTTCCTTGGCTCTTGGAAGCTACAACACGTATCAAAATCCGCACCCTATCCGCACCCAAGCACAATTCGCCACTGCCACGTTATTTTGTTCTTAGTTGTAAATGATTGATTTAAAAGAGGTTCTTTGGTGGAGCTGAGGGGGATCGAACCCCTGACCTCCTGACTGCCAGCTTGCCCCGAGCCCTTTAGAATCAATATTTTACGCGTTTTCCTGCAAGAAATGCAAACTTATGCCAACCTGTGCAACCTCCAGATGCAAGCAAAACGCAAGCGCGACGACAGTAGTTTTCGGGCATTCCGATGTCCGTTTTCATAATCACCTTTGGAATTCTGAAGGTTTGAATTTAACCGCGTCTACACCCTGGTCTGGAGAAAAATCTGGTCCGATCCGGTCCTCGTGGAATCCGGGAGGAAGTTCTCTCAGCTCGAGGCCTGGCTCTACATTATTTTAATATGTGCGGATTTGTGTCGGAGCCGAATCTTTAACAATCAATTTCCGCTTAGTCTTGCGGTGATATTCTTGAGTAAGATCCACCATCTTGCCCCGCTTAATCACCCAGACAGCCGTGCCGGTCTCAAGGCCGATCTGCAGCGCTCGGCGTGCTGCGCTGCGCAACGCTTTTTCAGAGGAATAATATCCGGATCTTTCGACCTGTTTTGTTTTTTCGCCATCAATTGTCTCCCGATTCGATAAATCTCGGGACCGGTCCGGTATTATCATATAGAACCCAGCTATTTGCCAATTCACGATATATTATTTTTAGTTGCATAGTCCCGCATCGAATCTTCTGCGAACTACTTCCTCTGAAACATTATGCCTGCCCTGGACCACGCGCGACAACACCCGGGCAACCGTCAGGTCAGCCGTAGGCAGTCTGAAGAATATCAATTTCACGTAATATCCTGCATTTCGCCAGAGTGGAATAAGAATGAGGGCTGAGACGTTCCGCAGAACGATTCCTGGAGAAAGCTCGTTCGAAAAAGAGTAGAATCCCATACACTATCTGCGACTAGTCCCGAGAAGGAGGGGAGCCCATGCCGTCGTCGAAAATAAGTTATACAGCCCTGACGCATAGGGTGGTGCGAGAATCACGCGAGCCGTTGTCCTTTGCCGAAATCATGCAGCGAATCAATGCCATCGCGCCCATCACAACCAAGAATCCGAAAGGAACGATTCGCAACGCAATCAGCCAAAGCCATCTGATCGTGAACGTCGGCAATGGACGCTATGGATGGAAGCTCCACATCGTCAATGATTCTGTGCTTCGTCTCACCCTGTCGGAATCGGATTGCCGGGGCGATGTGATTGAATACACCCAAGAGCTGCACGATGCGCTCTATCCCGCTTTTTTTGCCGGCCAGGAATATAACGACCGCGGGCCGGTCCACATGAAATTGCCGGATGGCACAACCGCACGTCTCCCGCTCGAGCATTTGCACAAGGCGCACTGGGGGACTCGCGTTACACCGGAATTCCGGGAATGGTTTACATCACTACACGCCAAACCGGGCGACGCGCTGATCGTTCGCGTGCTTGATGGCGAAGCTCGCTTGTACTCCATCGAGTTTCAGACGCGCGCGGCGCGCGATGAGGCGGCGATTGCCGCACGCAATCAGCAAATAGTCCAGGCCGCGCTCGAGCGTTTTCGCAGATCTTCAACAGGCGTCCCTGATTGGCAAATGAGTTCGCATTTGCTCGCAATCGGACTGTACAAATTTCCTGTACCCCCCGACCCGTTAAGTGAGATCTGGACGCGCGATTTGTGGGAACCGGAACTGGCGAGAAAACTCGAGCGCAGCGGTTGGGTATATGCCGGGCGTGACGACTCAGAGCTGATGATCGGGAGTTTGATGGAGCAATTGCGCAATCAGGCGCACCTCTCTAAAAGAAAGCGCAAGTCGCCGTCCATCGCAGGAATTACCGCCCCCGCGTCGCTCTATCGACTCAAGGTGACGCTGCGTGACAGTCATCCTGAGATTTGGCGCCGTATTCAGGTCGCCGATACGATTCTGCTGCCTCATCTGCACGGCGTCCTGCAATTGGCGATGGGTTGGACGAACTCGCATCTGCATTTATTCCAGGTTGGCAAACGAGTTTTTGCCGAGCCGTCGCCGGATGATGACTTTCCTATCACGGACTACCGCTCCGTGCCGTTGAATCAAATTGCGCCGGCGGCAGCGGACCGCCTCATCTACATCTACGATTTCGGCGATAGTTGGGAGCACGATATCATCGTCGAGGAGATTCTGCCGGCTGATAAAGGAGTGCGCCACCCGATCTGTCTGGACGGGCAACACGCCTGTCCACCGGAGGATGTCGGCGGGGTGTGGGGCTATGCTGATTTTTTAAAGACAATTCGAAACCCCCGACATCCAGAGCACGCCGAAATGCTTGCGTGGGCGGGCGGCGCATTCGACCCCGACAAGTTCGATTTGCCGGGCATCAATGGAATGTTGAAAATTTTCCAATCGTCGCTTAAACGCCAGGCGCAAACCAAATAATCAAACGACAGAGCGAGCGTCGTGCGCAGGGTTTGATTTATCTTTCACCGCTTTTTCTTTTTACTGCGTTTCCTTCTTTTGCGCTTCTTCGACGACTGTCCGGTCGTCGATGCAGGGACTGCTTCATGATCTGTTTGCGACGGGGATTCGGTTGGTTTTTCCGGCTCGTTATCCGTCGGCGGCGGGATTGCACCTGCCGGAAGCTGTAACGGATCGTCCACCACTTCAGCCTCGGAACTGTCCTGGTGGATCACGCCGGACACAACCCGGTCGGTTACCTCGGACAGGTAGCTCATCAATGTATCGGATATCTCCCTGAACTCCGGCCACAGCGTTTCATCGACAAATCGTTTCGATACCCTGGCCATCACTGTAGTGTGGCGCTGGCGCGTATAACGATAGGGTTTGACGCCGTAGCGGCGCAGTAGCGCGACGAACACTTTTCGCGACCACATATCTCCCATGGAGAACCGGTATTCCAGGGGAGGGTCTTCTTTTTCGAATCGCGCGAGGCGTTCCAGGATGCGTTCTCGAGCCCGTGCCGCGGCGTCCCGTTCACCGACGGTGGCCGCGCCGGAGAAGAGCGCTTCTATCAGCCTGAGTTTTTCAATGAGCTTTTCTTCGTCCATCAGATCCTCAATCTACACGTCGCTTCCGGAGATGTTCGATTCGGCCGCAACAAAGTCTCCCTTGTGGATCAGATCCACTACCCTGTTCGAATACCCGGCCATGATCTCATCGCAGGAATGCGCCAGCGATATCTACTCAGCGGCCGCGGCGTCTTCAGGCTGTTTCATATCCCGTTCATCGAGGGCGTTTTTGCGGTACGAAGCGAGACAGCATTTTTTGTATTTTTTCCCGCTGCCGCAGGGACACGGTTCGTTTCTTCCAATTTTCGGCTGCAGCCGCCGAACGGCCGGTGCGCCTAAAAATCTTTCAAGATCGGAGATGTCCTCAGGCCGGTCCGGCTCGATGCCGACAATGAAACTGGCGCCTATCTCCTCGCATCGTTCGGAGACCTCCCGACCGCGATCGGGATCCTGAACGCGAAGCACCAGAGGCCTCTTTTCACTTCCAAGCCTGGCCATATTTACCTCCATTCCTCAGAAGGACAGTAGCACAGACTCCAGAATCCCCGGAACCACTCTTTCCTGTGGATGGCTAATTTTATAATTCGCCACCCACAGGTTTGATCTTCTCAATGATAGATGGAAGCGAAGAACTGCAATAAATTCCAGGTTAGAAGTGCGGCCAGCAGTGGTCATCACCAAACAGCTTTTGCCTGATCTGCTCTTTCTTTTTTTCGCTCAGGGAGTCGTTGTGCCTTATAGCGTTATATTGTTCCATTTTATCCAGAAACTCATCTTTTGTTTCCCGGATCATTTCCTGCAAACTCTCGAAGTCCGCTGTGTCCACGATTCGCCGGCCAGCCAGAAAGCCGTAATAAGCCAGCAGAGATTCCCACACATCTTCCATCATTTCGCGATCCACATCGCCATGCTTAAAGATGAATTTGTGCATGATTGCCCGGTAATTCTCGGATATGACCCCGATGTCCTCATTCAGGAAAAAACCGTTGGAATCGATCTGCGATACAAAACTGAAAAACGTGCGCAGAGTCGCCAACAGATCCGAAAGCCGTGATAGATCCTTGCCTCCTTTCAGAAGCGCGGCCTGGGCAAATGCTTCGATTCGGCAGGCATTGAAGTCTTCACAAATTTCCGTTGCCTGATCGTTATCCCGATCAATCAATCTCTCGATCTCCGCGCGATCCAAAGAGCGTTCAAGATAGTTCCAATATGTGCCGCCATGCTTGCGGAGGTATTGAAGAACCGTCAGGTTGCCGGACGCCGTTGGATCTTTCGGCTTGTTTTGGAGCCCTTTTTTAAGGGCATGCTCTGCGTCCTTCAACTCTCCTCTCATCAAGTGATACCAGCCTTTATTTGACCAGAATCCATAATCTTTCGGCGCCAGTTTTATTGCTTCCTTGATATGAAGCAGTGCCGCATCCAGGTTCCCGAGCCGCGCTTCGGCATGGGCAAGCGAGTCCAGTAAATCCGCATTCAAAGGCTGATGATCGGCCAACATCAGCAGCAGGCGCCGGCTGATGTCGAATCGCCAGAGTTTTTCGAGATTTTCTATGATGCCGTCCATATTCTCCGCATGATGCCGGGGATCCGCAAGGTCCATCATCAGGCGAAATCCCCTGTCGATCCTCTGCTCGGCGCCACTCGACCTTTTACGGCACAGGAGTCGAATTCCAAGTTCAATATGCGCCGAATAATATTGAGGGCAACGTCGTACTATGTTTCGTAACCGACTCACAATCTGATCCTGGGATATGGGTCCGCTGAAAAAGGGCGCAAGAATATCCGTATGCAGTGCGCTGTATTCCCATTCTGCGGCTTCCCAGGCTTTGGATTCAGTAATTTTCATCATTATTCTCAGTTCACGGAAGGATCGCCTGTTCCCGGCGATCCGCTTCTTTTGTTCAGGCAGCATTTTTTGAATTTGCGTCCCGATCCACAGGGACAGGGATCGTTTCGTCCGGGCTGAGGGGTCGGGCGCACGGGCTTTGGGACAGACTCCCAAAGCGTTTCCCCCACAATTTTGCACTGCGCTTCGCGCCGTCGCAGAAGCGATCCTGCATCATGGCGGCGTTCAAACAGTTTCCATAACTCCTTGATTAGGCTTTCGGGCGCGCCGCGCTCGGCGGACATTTCGATAATATGAATGCCGACAGGTTCGCTGATATCGAGATATACCCAACCGACGCCGGCACCGGAATCATCCGCGTCGTCGAAAAAAACTACTCGCGCCTCGTGGCAATCACAATTGGGATTGGGACAAAGATAGACGCAGGTCCAGTACAGCCTGCCGTTTAACAGGTATTCGTCTTCGCGGACGCAATCGAACAAGTCGCCAAAAGCGGCAAGGTGCCCTGCTTCCACGTAGTCGAGATCAATATCTTCGCACGGTTGTTCCACTTTGCAGCCGCTCGATCGCATTCGGAAACAGTAGAGCAAATCAAGCAGATCGCCGTTTTTTTCGGAAGCCAGCCATTCCATCAGGGCCGGATCGGATTCGTCCGGGAAATCCGGATCGTTCACGATTTCGCCCGAACCGGGATCAACCGCAGTGCTCAGCATCCATTCCGATATGAGACCATCGGATTCCAAAACATCAGGCGATTTCACATGCACTCCGCCGTCATCCCAAGATATTTCATCCGCTCGTTCATCGATGATGCATCCATCGATGTAAACGAGTTCGCAGGTGCATTCCGGATTGGGACACAACGATAGGATGCAGGCGAGCCCCTGGCGGCTGCCCGGACTGATTCCGTCACGCCAGAAGACTATAATTCCTTCCTCGCTGAGCTGGCGAGAAGCGGTTGGTTTCAAGTTCACTGATATGGTTTTGTCGGACATTTTGGATACTCGGATTGCTACAGCAGGATTAAATCATTAAATTTGCATCTGTCAAATCAGAAAACAGTCCTTATGAACTTCGCTGTCTTTCAGCTTGCCCCTTCAGATATTCCGACTTATGATTCGGTTCTCTTGCTGCCTGAATATTAGATTGGTTGAAAAGTATGATGCTCACCAAAGACACGAAAAAAAGACAACTGCTGCCACGATGACGGATGAGCCGTTTCAGCCGGTGCGTCTCTATTATTTAATCCCGGATCGCTCATTCGTAATCAAAAAACTTCAATCCCTGGAGTGCATGGTTGAAGTTCCTCATGAACAATGCTGGCAGTGGCTGTCTGAAGCGGAATCCAAATCACTTCGGTTTCCCGGCGGCTATAACGACGTGCCGAGAGAAAAGCGTCCGATTGTCCTCGGCCGAATAAGTCTTCAGAATGCTGGTGGGATGATGCTGCAGACGAACTCCATCTCGCTGGCCATCGAGGGAGCGAAATTCTTTGGACCTCGTTTTGGGCCCAAGGCCTTTGCAATAAGGTGCCGCGTGGTTAATCGCTGTTTTGCCGCTGACGAAGGTGATATCAGCGTACTAATGAAAACTCTCGACAAGGACGTTACCGTGATTGATCCGCGCAAAGCTGAAGAAGAGTTCAAGCGCGATTTCAATGGAGTGCGAACAGTAGAGGATCTTGATCGTGCTGCACGGGAGAGTATGGGACGGAATCTCAAGAATCGGGAAGACGTGCCTATGGTCGAGGATTTTCCGCTCGCGCCGGAAGAAGAAACTCCCGACTTTCGGGGTCTGACCATCACCCTTCATTTGCGCGGTATTCGCGCTCTGGAACATTGGAACGGCAATAGGCGAATAACCCTGGCCGAGATCATCACGCGCATGGTGGAGCAGAACGAGCAAGCTCGCAACAAATAGAAAGGCAACTGTTTGCCGCCTCTCATACAAGGAAACCGCAATGCAAAATAAAATCCCATCCGAATATCAAGGCTGGTGGCGGATCATTGAGACTTCGCAGTGGGTGAATGACGACCTTGATATCCTGGGTACTGCCCTGATTTCGCTGACAGGCTATGATGACCGCCTCCGAATGTTCACGCTGTTGGCGTATGTCAACTGCAAACCCACAAAATCAGGCGTATCGTTCACTTGGGAAGGCGCCTGGGAATACGATCCGATGTCCGGTTCCGGGCGGGTGACGCTGGGAAAGGATGGCCGACTCAAAGGGACTATCAAGATCAAGGATGGTGATTCAAGCACATTTATCGCCGTGCAATCGACTGAGCCTTCTGAACCCATCCAGAATCCCCCGAGCTATCGAGACAAATGGCGAAAACGCTGGTAGATTTGCAGGAAATAATAATGAACGGAAACTGTATACGCAATCCCGTTGCGGAGATCACAAACTGATTTCAATCATCGGGACAACTTTCGCTGTGTCAGTTCGGCTGTTCATTTTCCGGATCACGGATTTCTATCGGATGCATGGCATCGAGATCTTTTTCAGGAACAAACACTATCCGCATTCCCCAACCTGCATAGGTAGTAAGCATCCTGCCGAATTCTCTGAGCGATAATTCATGATCGTCAATCCAGACGATTGCCTCGCCATCGGGTCCCCCGTCTCCTATAACGCATCGAAGCACATCACCTCTTGGAGTCCACTGGTCTCCGGGCGCATAATATTTGATCTGTGGTTTCCCGGACGGAATTTCCACCGGTCGATGTACATATGCTTCCCGCATCTCTTCCATAATGCGCACTGTCTTATTGAATTCGCCAAGAATTTGTCGGTCTGTCATCTTTTTCACTTTGGGGCCGAGCTGGAGATTCATCCCGGAAATTCCCTGCTCCCGAAACTCAATAACGGCATATTCTCCGTCCCTTGAAATAATTACCTCGTCGAGCGTCGCTATTCGCGGCTTTTTATATCTCATCCACTTACTCCATAAATAGTTTTATTCTTTGACAGTCAAGAATTGGAGCTTTTTGTGAAATGGTATTGTTTCGGTCGAAACAATCCGGGTAATTGTTATTGTTTAGCCTTCAGACTTGCAGGCTAAGCCATTGACTTACTCTACTGATAAGGAATATTATTATCATGAAGTTTGAATGGGACAAAGCCAAGAATGAGGCCAATATCAGTAAACATGGCCTATCTTTCGAGCAGGCTAAGTCGGCATTCGCGGACATCAATGCGCTCGATATTTTCGACGACTTGCATTCAAGCTTCGAGGACCGCTTTATCACAATTGGAAGGATAACAGACGGACTGGCTTTGGTTGTTTGGACTGAACGTGCTGATGGAACAATCCGTATCATTTCTGCACGCTGGGCCACCAAAGGTGAGGCGAGACGATATCACACACTAATGGAGCGCAGGTATGAATGACAGCAACCATGATATCCCGGAACTGACCAAAAAGGAATTTGCAAGCGCCATCCCGGCACAGCTTCGGAAGCGACTCGTTCAAGGCAAATTTGAATCAGGTGAAGATGTTGCCGCACTCAGGAGATTTATACGGCTGACGCAAGTGCAGTTTGCTCGAGCTTTGGGTATCAGCGTTCATACTCTCAGGAACTGGGAACAGGGACGGCGCATGCCGGATGGCCCCGCACTTGCGCTCTTGCGCATTGCGGCAAAACATCCCCGAATCATTCGGGCGAGTATCGAATCCGCAGCATAATTCAGGGCGGGAGAAGCAAAAGGCCGTATTCGGGACTTGGGGCGGATACGCTGTAACCTATTGATTCTATTGGTGGAGCTGAGGGGGATCGAACCCCTGACCTCCTGACTGCCAGTTTTAAACTAAGTGTTGCGTTTATTGAGTTTAAAGGACTTACGGTCGGCAAAATGCGGCAAATCGCGGCAAAATAACGCACCTTCCGCACCCTATACGCACCCAAAATTCCTGCTTTGAAAAGTACGAGAGTACCCGGGTAGGGTCGAGGGTTGGCCCCCTCACCTGCGTTCCAGGGACCCGTTTACTCCCGGCGTAGGTACAGTTTCATTCCCTCAGCTTTTTTGCGTTTTTATGGATTTCAAAGGCAATAAGAAATCAAATCGCTTGTATTAATCAGTGTGCCAGCACACTCTGTCACTATTTTTGAAAGTCGATTTTTATTGGTGCTTTGAGATCGCCAGTGGCTTTTATTACTTCACTGTCTGTAATCATTTTAACGATGACTTTTTTGTTATTGATGGGATAGCCGTTTTTCCCCTTGTTCACTGAGATTTCTACGCCAGCATTTGTCTTTCTGGCTGAAAATTTAATGAGACTATACTCCCCTTCTTGGTAACCGTAACCATCCCCTGCATCGTGATAGAGTTGCCCCGTTGCTTTTCCTTCATCATCTAACGAAACAACCAACGTTAGAGTATTGAGTGAATATTCGGTCGTATTCTGGATTATCTCTCCAAGAGGCAATATCGCCCCAGGTCTGATCCTGACTTCAGGTTGATATTCGTCTGTTTCCCTATCTTTGTCGAGGATTGAGATTGTTCTCCAGTTGACTTTGGGCAAATTAGGCCTGTCCGCCCACTTAGGGATTACGAGAAGATCCGATCCCAATAAGAAAACCTGATCCTCTTTTCTGAGATATGAGTCAGCAATATCAGCCAGAAAAACGGGTCGCATTACAGGCATTCCATTGATTGATGCCTCATAAAATAATGTATAGATGTAGGGTAGAAGTCGATATCTCCTTTCTATGGCTGTACGAGCCACCTGTTCAATTTCCTCTCCGAACTCCCAAGGTTCATGGTTTTCCATATCCTCAGCTTTATGTGCCCTCGAAAAAGGGTAGAAAGCACCGAGCGCAATCCAGTGCCCGAAAAGCTCCGGGGAAGTATTAAAATAAAACCCACCGATGTCGGGTACACTAAAAGGTTGGCCCGATAAACCCAAATTGAGGCTCATCGGAATCGACATTCGCATATGCTGCCATGTAGCTAAATTATCGCCTGTCCATGTAGCACCATATCGTTGGCCTCCGATAAAATTAGAACGAGTCAGGAGAAAGGGCCTTTTATCTGGATTGGCTTCCTGGATTCCTTCTTTAGATGCTTTAGCCATCAACATTCCATACACATTGTGGTAACGGAGATGGCTATCTTCCTTAATATTTTCACCGCCCGAATGAATGTTATTTATGGGCATTGTTTTATCAACACCATCGAAAACAGCTGGTTCGTTCATGTCGTTCCATATGCCATCGATACCAGTCGCCATGAATTTCTTATATAGATTGCTCCACCATTTAGAGGTTTTGTTCTGAGTGAAATCCGGAAAAACACAATCACCCGGCCAAACTTTCCCGATGAAATTATTTCTGTCTTTTGTTTTTACCCATACATCCTGTTCACTGCCTGAATCATATACAAAATAGCCAGGATCAACTTTTACGCCAGGATCGATCATCCAAACAGACTTAAATCCTTTTTCATGTAAATACTCATTTGTTTCCTTTGGGTTTGGGAAAAGCTCAGGTGAAAAGGTGAAAATCCTGTACTCATCCATGTAATGGATGTCCATCCAGATGACATCGCAAGGTATCTTCTTCGCTCGAAAAGTATCTGCTATCTCTCTAACTCTACTGTCAGGATTATAAGACCACCTGCATTGTTGGAAGCCAAGACTCCATAGAGGTGGTAGAGGCATAGTTCCGGTTAGTTCTGCAAGCAATTTTAGAACTTCTTGTGGAGTATCCCCGACAATCACAAAAACACGGAAGGGTGGCCCATCTGAGGATATTAGGATACCTTCCCCAAGTGTGAGTTCTTGTTTCCAAGTGTTGTCAGCTAAAATACCAAATGCGGTTCCATCACTCCGAATCCCAAGAACCCAGGGATGAGATTGATATAAACGAGTACCGCTATCAGTAAAATATCCAAAATTATCGGTATTCCATAATTTTCTACTTGTTCCATTGCGACTAAGCTGACCTGTTACTTCACCTGCGCCATATAAATCAGTATCGGACTCCACCTCAATGTATGCCATTGATTTACCAAAGGCTTCGCTAAACATCACAGTGGGTTTCCATGCACTTGATAGGTTTCCTTTTGCCTCTGGTTCTTTTACAAGCGCAAAGGAAGGCAGATGCTTATCACTAATGAAATTATCAGGATAAAAGACAGCGATATTGTCTTGGATCAGAGCAGACTCAGGTTGTGCCAATAGATGGCTACTAGAAGATAAGACAAAAAGCAAAAGTAGTGATAGTCGCATAGCTGAAAAACGAGCGATCATGGGACCCCCTTCGAAAACGGATCTATCTGGATGTCTAGCTTTTTATTATTCTGAAAGATAAAAGCGCCTGTAAAGTATACCGGTATACTCCATCTAAATTCTCTAAAAAACTTCACAGGTTTTCGCTTTCTCTATCCTCTGCATCCGCATATAATAACCCGCAGATCCACCAAGATTTACAGTAGCAGCACTTAGCCAGCCTTTAGCCGGAGGTATTCATGCCCGAGATCGGCCAGACGATGCTGCATAAAGTCGTTGTAGCAAAGAATGGTCAGGGCAGGATAAAACAGCAAATTATTGTTCATTCCAGTCTCAGGGGGATTAACGGTGAAATACTTGTCAGCAATACTTGGGAAAAAATTTCTGCACCTTTTCATTTTTTGCTTTTTACTCATTCCGTCGTTACTTGCCGAGGATTTTTACTTCGACTCTGATGGAGTGCAGATCCATTACACGATTGAGGGCAAGGGCGAGCCCGTATTATTGATTCACGGGTTTTCCGCGAACATTCAGTTAAATTGGGGTATTCCGGGTGTGATAAAGGCCCTTTCGGATAATTTTCAGGTTATTGCGCTTGATAATCGTGGCCATGGGCAAAGTGATAAGCCGCATGATCCACAAGCGTATGGAATGAATATGGTAGAAGATCCCATCCGCCTCCTCGATCATTTAGATATAGAAAAAGCGCACATTGTCGGATATTCAATGGGCGGCTTCATAACTCTGGGGATTCTGGCCCACTATCCTGAACGGGTACTCTCGGCAGTAGTGGGCGGTGCCGGATGGGTTCCACCTGGCCAGGATATTTTGGGGCTTGACATTAATACTCTTGCAGAATCACTTGAGCAAGGAAAAGGCATTGCGCCGCTGATGATTGCCCTGACTCCAAAGGGAGCGCCGCAACCCACCCCTGAAGAAATAGAAGCGAGGAATAAGATGCTTCTTTCAACAAACGATCCGCTGGCTCTGGCTGCGGCATCGCGCAATTCCTACACCTCGCCTCCAGAGAATCGAATCCGATCCATCAATGTTCCGGTTCTGGCATTGATTGGAGAAGTAGATCCATTAAAGATGTATGTTGATCAGCTCGACCGTCTTATGCGAAATCTTAAAATTTCAGTGATTCCAAATGCAAATCACATGACAGCGCTGGAAGATCCTGCATTCAGCAACAATATCAAGGCTTTTCTTATAAAAAATTCTTCATCAGCTTCCGGGAATGTAATAAAGAAATGACCCTATCAATCGGAACCAAACTATCGCATTACGAAATAACCTCCCAGATCGGCAAAGGCGGCATGGGTGAGGTCTATCAGGCCACAGATACGAAACTCGGTCGGGATGTAGCCATCAAGGTATTGCCAGAAGAGTTCGCCAAGGACGCCGACCGTGTAGCCCGTTTCCAGCGTGAAGCAAAACTCCTGGCCTCCTTGAATCATCCGAATATTGCCGCCATTCATGGCCTTGAGGAAGTTGACGGCACAAACTTCCTTGTGATGGAGCTTGTCGAGGGCCAGACCCTTGATGAAAGGATCAAATCCGGCTCTATTCCCGTTGAGGAGGCCCTGAAACTTGCTCTGCAAATTGCTGAAGCCTTAGAAGCCGCCCATGAGAAAGGTGTGATCCACAGGGATTTGAAGCCAGCAAATATCAAGGTGACGCCTGATGGCAAAGTTAAAGTGCTGGACTTCGGATTGGCAAAGGCATTTACCGGCGAACAGGCTGATCTGAACCTGTCGAATTCGCCAACATTAAGCGTTGCTGCCACACAACAAGGCGTGATTCTCGGAACAGCCGCATACATGAGCCCGGAACAGGCGAGAGGAAAGGAAGTAGATAAACGGGCGGATATCTGGGCGTTCGGAGTTGTGCTCTTTGAAATGTTAACGGGACAGCAAGTATTCACAGGAGATACGGTTTCGGACACTCTTGCTTCGGTGTTAGCGAGAGAACCCGAGTGGCAAAGCCTCCCACAGAATCTTCATCCAAGAATACTATTACTGCTTGAACGATGCTTGAAGAAGGAGCCCACAAATCGATACCGGGATATCGGTGATTCCGCAGCCGACTGCTGGAGGAGAATCCAGGAGGAAGTTGCGACAGGAATTGCCATGGATTGCGGCTATTGTCATTATCAGCATCGTCATTGGCGGCATGGTTGTATGGTACGTTAAACCGATACCATCACCTGAACTTAAACGAGTTATGAGATTTGAATACGAATTGCCTGGGGATCAACGTCACAGGTTTCTTGGAAGCAAGCCTGTTCTCGCTATTTCGCCCGACGATAGCCAATTCGTTTATGGTACGACTAAAGGACTCTATATTCGTTCTATGGATGAATTGATAGCCAGACATATCCCCGGAACAGATGAAATATCGGAAGCGCC
>JARRLM010000005.1:0-24291 GCA_037386985.1 Acidobacteriota bacterium
TTCGCGTCAGCCTATATGCTGGAGAATATCAAGGACGCTTTTCTGGAAGGGGTTAAGAAAGAATTCCGGATCCGCCGTGATGCGCTCTACTCAGCCTTGAAGGAAATTCCCGGCGTTATTGCGCACAAACCCCAGGGAGCCTTCTATACCGTAGTGCAGCTTCCCGTTGCGGATGCGGATGATTTTGCAGCTTATATGCTGGATGAATTTTCACACAACGGGAAGACTGTCTTTATTGCGCCGGCTGCAGGATTTTACATGCAGCAATCCCAGGGGCGGCAACAGGCAAGGTTTGCCTATGTTCTTAATAAAAGCGATATTGAGGAGGCAATCCGTGTT
Source organism: Acidobacteriota bacterium (assembly GCA_037386985.1). Lineage (GTDB taxonomy): Bacteria > Acidobacteriota > UBA6911 > UBA6911 > UBA6911 > UBA6911. The sequence continues at coordinate 340 of JARRLM010000005.1, forward strand.
CTTGCCGCGGGGCTGGAAGGTTACGCACGGCGTTCGTAGAGGCGAACCTTCAACCCCTGGCCGAAGCGAAGCTTCTTAGCCGAAGCGAAGCTTCGGCCGGGCTGCGCCGGACGCGTTGATGTTCGCCTGTGCCTTCAATCATTCCCAACAAATTTGAATAAAAATTTCTACGCCCGATCCATTGGGTAACCGTGTTCAGTATTCGGTTGGCTGCCGGAAGAAAGGTGTGCTAAGGTAGTGCGGCTCATCCAAAGTATTATGAAAATGCTCTTATACGAGGGGGGCTTTCATTGCAATTACGAATGAAAGGCACGGATTCCGGGCATTCTTGACGAGTACGGTTGCTTGCCGGTGTCCGGGCGATAGTGTATCGGGACAGAGAGGGGGCGTTGCATGGCCGATGTTTTCACTCACGATCTAATAATTTTGGGCGCTGGGCTGGCGGGTCTAAGATCTGCTATAGAAGCCTCCCGTATTTCTCAGGGGAAAATCGATATTGCCGTTATTACGAAAAACCAAATGATGCGCGCTCAGTCGGGTGCAGCAGAAGGCGGTCCAGCTGCGATGCTGCGGCCGGAAGACGGAGACAGTTTTGAACTGCATGCATGGGATACCATTAAAGGGAGTGATTTTCTGGCGGATCAGGATGTAGTGGACCTGTTTGTCCGAACCATGCCTTCGGAGATACTGCAACTCGACCATTGGGGAATTCCATGGACGCGCCGTGAAGACGGCCGGATTCAGCAAAGGCCGTTTGGAGGGCACAGTTACCCTCGCGCAGTGCTGGCGCAGGATAAAACCGGCTTTTTTGAGATGCAGACTCTTTACGATACGCTGCTCAAATACAACAACGCCAAACATTACAACGAGCATTTCGTCACTTCGATTCTGGTAGAAAATAACTCTTTCTGCGGCCTGACGGTTATCGATATGACCACCGGTCAGTTTAAGGTGATACGAGCCAAAGCTCTCATAATCGCCACCGGTATTCCACTGGAAGATATGGAATTTATTCAATTCCATCCTACGGGTCTGGTCCCTTCGGGTATTCTGATAACGGAGGCGTGTCGGGGCGAGGGCGGCTATCTGACCAATAACAAAGGCGAGCGCTTTATGAGCGAATATGCACCTTCCAAGCTCGAGCTTGCGCCGCGCGACCTTATTTCAAGATCCGAGCAGATAGAAATCGAAGCAGGTCGCGGATACGAGGGTCCCAGTGGCCTCGATTACATACATCTGGATCTGAGACATCTGGGAGCCAAGAAAATTAACGATAGGCTGCCTTTAATACGGGAAGTGTGCATGGAATTCAACGATATCGATCCGGTGGATGATCCCATACCCTGCAAACCCGTCGCACATTACTCCATGGGAGGCATTGAAACGACTATCAAAGGCGCAACATGCGTACAAGGGATCTGGGCAGCAGGAGAAGCTGCGTGTGTCAGCCTTCACGGCGCCAATCGTCTCGGCTCCAATTCTACGGCGGAATGCCTCGTGTGGGGAAAAATCGCTGGAGGTGAAACCGGCAGGTATTGTATGGAAACAGAGAAGCCAGCTCCTGTCCCCGAAAAGCAGGTGGAAAAGGAATACAATCGCATTTTCGAGGAACTCCTGAACAGGAAGGGGACAGAAAACCTCTACGACATACGCCGGGAGTTGCGATCCTGCATGGACGTCAATGTCAGCGTATTCCGCACAGGGGAAGATCTAAGCCGAGGATTGGATTCGATACGGCAGCTCCGGAAACGATATGCCGGCATTCGTATTGATGATAAAAGCGCTGTATACAACACGAATTTGTATCACGCCCTGGAAATCGAAAACCTGCTGGACCTCGCTCAGATAATGGTGACAGGAGCGCTTGAACGTACCGAATCCCGTGGGGGACATGCGCGCAGGGATCATCCGGAGCGCGATGATAAAAACTGGCTCCGACACACGCTGGCATTCTTTTCGGAAGAGGGCCCCCGGTTGGATTACAAACCCGTAACGATAACAAACTGGTTGCCTGTAGAGAGGAAATATTAAGATTTTGTTTTTAATAGAGACATTCCCGTGATCGAGGATCCGGAGTTAGGAAAAAGCCATGGGGCCTCTGCCCCACAGCCAAAGGCTGTGGCCAAACCCCCGATTGCCATTCATCCCCAACCATAGGCTGAGGCATTCTGGCTTTTTCCCGTAAATTGACAGGAAGGAGAGCCTATGCAACAGAGACTCAAAAACAGACTCGGACTTTTGGGTTGGCTCGGCGGCGGGCGATACGGTTTGGACCGCTATGCGTATGCGCTGCACCGGTTAACAGGGCTGGGTATTCTGGCCTATTTCATTATGCATATTTTTGTGACCGGGAAGCGGTTAGGCGGTCCTGAGCAGTGGGAAAGCACCATGGCGGTTTTCGGCAGCCTGTTTTTCAAAGTTGGCGAATTTCTTGTCGTTCTTGCTTTTGCCTTTCACGCGATCAACGGGATTCGTCTGATTCTTGTCGAACTGGGCTGGTTGATCGGTAAGCCGGGCGCTCCTTCTTTCCCTTACAGCTATTCAACGTTGCGGCATAAGCCGTTGTTTATTGTCTTTATGGTATTTGCAGCCGTGCTCATGATCATCAGCGGTGCGGATTTTTATCTGATTTTGAAATAGGAGGCGTCATGCGCGAATCGAGATTGTGGTTCTGGCACATCCTCTCTGCGATCGTCATCCTCGTATTGTTGGGCCTGCACATGGGTACAAAGCATTTGAGTGAGCTACTGCATATGATAGGAATCGGGTCCGGGGATCCCGTTCAGTCTGCGCAGGTTTTCCACCGCAGTCAACAGGCGGTATACATGATCACGTACATACTGTTGTTGGGTACGGGGCTGTTTCATGGACTGTACGGTCTTCGCAGTATCTTTTTTGAGTTATCGCTGTCAAAGACCTTGGAAAAGTTGATAGGAGGCGTTCTTGCCGTTGCCGGCATCGCCCTGTTTGTGTATGGCAGCTATGTTGCAGTCCTTCTCTTCCAAACGAGTGGAGTCTGACCATGAATAATTCGGCAACTCAGGATAAAGCGATTCTAAAGACCGTCAAGTTTGAAATCCTGCGGTACAACCCCGCCGGAAACGAGTCCCCTCACCTGGAAAATTACTCCGTGCCCGTTACAAAAGGCATGACCGTGCTCGACGGTTTGACCTGGATAAAGGAACATCTGGATTCTTCATTGTCCTGGCGGTCATCGTGTCGTATGGGCATATGCGGGTCCTGCGGTATGTTTATAAACGGCTTGCCCCGTCTCGCCTGCAATAATCAGATCGTCCATCTGCACTCCGATCGTGTCGTCGTCAAGCCGTTACCCAACTACGACATTATTCGGGATCTGGTGCCGGACTTGGAAGGTCTTTTTAGCAAACACCGTTCGGTCAAGCCTTACCTGATACGAAAGGATGTATCGGAACAGGATAAGCCGACCGGAGAGTTTTTTCAGTCCGAGCAGGAGCTGCTGAACTACATTCAGTTTGCCTACTGCATTAAGTGTGGGCTTTGTATGGCCGCGTGTCCTACGGTCGCCACTTCTGAAGAATATGCCGGTCCGCAGTCCCTGACTGCAGGATGGCGCTATCTCTCGGACACTCGCGACGAAGGAGCTTCCGAGAGGCAGGATGTGCTCTATTCCAGCCATGGCGTCTACCGGTGCCACTTTGCCGGTGCCTGCTCTCAGGTCTGCCCGAAGGGCGTGGATCCCGCTCTTGCAATTCAGATGGCAAAACGGGACGCTTTTATGAAGGGATTTGGATTCGGCAAAGAACGAAAAGCCAGCTCTGTTATGTCGCCGGTTCAAGATTGGACTCCCAGAGGCGACATCCCCAATGCTCCCGAAAAGACGGCAGGAAATACCGGCTCAAAACGCGAGCCCTGATCCATTATTCGCCGTATAAGCGTCGTGTATTTTCAACCACAGCTTCGAGAACTTCCGCTTCGTGGAAGCTTTTCAGTTCCGCAATCGCTCTTACCACCATAAGGGCATTGGCCGGTTCATTACGGTCCCCGGGTGTGGGGCCCAGGACCGGGCTGTCTGTTTCAATCAAAATATTTGCCAAAGGTAGCTTCTTCACGAGCTTCTGTTTCTGTGCGGATCGAATGATCGACGGGGGAATGGAAAAATAGAAGCCCGCCTCTACTCCAGGGGAAGCGGATCCGGGTTTGCCGTCGAAAGCGTGGAGCTGCACCCTGGCTGCGGAATGCTTCAGAAGAAATTCTATTGTATGTCGGCCTGCCGAACGGGAGTGTACATTAAGCGGAAGATCCAGCTGCAGGCTCAAATCAATAAAGCTGCGGAAAATGTCCCGCTGTATTTCCCGGTCGGATTCGCTCTGTACTTTCCAGTAATCGAGACCCACTTCGCCGATGGCTGCCAAGCTGCCCGCATGACTGCGGATAAAATCACAAATGTTTGCGGAAAGCGCCCTGTCAAGATTCGTGGGAAAAAGTCCGGCCGCCGGACAAATCATCGGATACTCTGCGGCCAGAGACAGATTTTTTTCCGCATCGGCAAGATCCTCGCCGACCGCTATAATGCCGGTAATACCAGACTTGCGTGCTTTTTCCAGAACGATCGTCCGGTCGGCATCAAACACTGGATCACAGATATGTGCATGGGTGTCCGTAAGACCTCTCATCATAAAAACCAGGATACAGAAGTCAGGAGGCAGAAGCCAGAAGCCAAAAGTTCTGAGTTCTAAGTTCTGAGTTCTGGACTTGAAGTGAACAGGTAGGAGAATGCGGGTTAAGTATATACGCATCCCTTTAATGTTTGACAACATGAACGTGAATGAACTGAATAACTCCTGCCGGCAAATTATCAACCATTAACTGCTAACTGTTAACTTCAAACCCGGAACCCAGAACCCGGAACCCGGAACCCAGAACTCAGAACTCAGAACTCAGAACTACTGATTTCTGGCTTCTCCATGTCATTTTCGATAAGCTGAATAGTAAGGATAGCTGAAAGTTGCGATGACGAGTTATTGTTGGATTTTGGATTCGGGCGGAGCCGGACGAGGCGCGTGGCAGGGCGGTGTCATCTATGAATTTATGCGCTGGTGCCGGGGAAACGGCCGCTTTCCTGCGACTACAATGGGTGCTTCGGCCGGCGGATACGCGGCTGCTGATGTGGCCACCGGAACAGCGCAGACCGTAATGAAAGGATGGTCTGTCTGGGGAAAGCTGGAGCAGATGCAGCGTGATTCCTCCGCGAGACTCCATGCCGATCTGAAGATGACCGGTTTCCGAAAAAACCTGCATGCATCGGTTTTTTACGTCATGGGAGAGGACGAGCTTTCGGGCGTTTTCGAGGGCGGTGCCGATAAGAAATTACTTGTGTTCACCACGCGTGTACGTCGCAAGGACGGGAAGGATTTCGAAGGGATCGACCGGTTCCGCTACTTTATGAAATCGGCAACCCGCAAGATGCCTGAATCTTTAAAGTATCTTCCCGGAAGGTATATTGAGGATCCCGTTATTTTTGCGACGAACCTTCCTCGAGAACTTGAGTCGGAGTATGTGCGACCCTTAATCAGGAAAAACTATCATTCTGTTCTAGAGGCTTCCTGTCTTGTGCCGTTTGCCATGAGTGCACCCCTGGCTCCAGAGGATGTGAACGTAGGTTCCTGTGAGACCGACCAAGGGGCCGTGTTCCTCGATGGAGGCTATACTCTCAAAATGCCGATGGGAATGTTTGAACAGGATCCGCGTTTCAGGGGAATTGCTGACTGGGCCGCATCGGACAAAACCATAATTTTCTGCTGCGATCCGGAAGGATACCTCTGGGAAACCAGCGCAAGACTGCGGCGATTGAACACCCTTCCCAGCGTTGCAAAAGCACTGGAGGAGAATCGCCTTCTGGTTGTGCATCCCGATCATAAAGTCGAAGCCGGATTTCTTTGCACGGACAATCCAACCATCATGCGTACGTTCAACCGGGGGCGAGAACAGGTGCAACGCCTGCAGAAGTTGGAAAGCGTGCGAAGGTTCTTTGATAATTAACATTTGAAGAAAGAAGATTCAAAACTTCAAACTATATAATTTGATGGCTAAAATTCCCCCAAATGTTCTTTCAAGTAGAACTCTCTAACTTTTATCGATTCGAGGAGGATGTATGAGCTTAACGCCGTCCACCATGCTGCCGCTGGGTACGCAGGCACCGGATTTCTCACTTCCGGAAGTAGTAACAGGCAAAACTCTGGGATTGTCCGATTTTGCCGGACAAAAGGCCTTGATAGTTATGTTCATCTGCCGGCATTGCCCCTTTGTCCAGCATTTGAAGGAAGCGCTGGCACAGTTCGGCAGCGATTACGCCGGAAAAGATGTGGGTATCGTGGCAATCAGCGCCCAGGACGCTCGCGAATATCCCGAGGACCGCCCGGAAAGCCTAAAGGAGATGGCAGTGTCCCTGGGATATACCTTTCCCTTCTGCTACGACGAATCACAGGAAACGGCCAAAATCTATGCAGCCGCCTGTACACCCGATTTTTATCTTTTTGATCGGGAACGAAAACTTGTCTACCGTGGTCAATTCGACGACAGCCGTCCGGGCAACGGCATTCCCGTAACCGGCAAAGACCTGCGGGATGCCGTCGACGCGGTCCTTGCCGAAAGGCCTGTCTCTCAGGACCAGAAGCCGAGTATTGGTTGCAATATCAAATGGAAACCGGATAAATCCTGAAGGGATTCATCACCGGCTGTACCATCCCGGGGATATGGTACGTAGTGTCCCTTCACTAGCGGTTTTTAAGACAATTTATGCTTCGCGATAGTCCAGGCGGCAAGTGTCTGGCCGTCCCAAATAGTGCCGCTGGATATATATTGATCCATTTCTCCCGGAGTGAGGCGGACCAGTTCGAAGCTTTCGGTTTCTTCCGGCTTTGCACCGGCGTGATAGAGTTCCCGGGCGATATAGACCCGGCAGATTTCATCCAGCAGTCCATTGCACGGATTAAACTCTCCGACAGCCTCAATTTGTGCCGGAACAAAACCGGTTTCTTCCAATAATTCCTCCCTGGCGGTTAAATCGTGGGTCGATTTGTCTTTCACTCCGCCGCAGGGAAATTCCAGGCTGTCCCGGTTTCCCGTATAACGGTATTGGCGCACCAGGAGAAGGCGGCCGTTGTCGTCAACAGCAACGACCATCGATGAGCCGTTTGTGAAGACGTAGTGGTACTCTCCCTGTTTGCCCGAAGGGAATTCGATCCGGTCGCATCCGTACCGCCACCAGGGATTTTGATGAAGAATCGATTTTGAAAGGGTTTTATAGGCCTTCACAATATTACCCCCCATTGTTCGCTCGTTTAACCATAGGACCACCGGCAGAGCCGGAGGCTTGATTATATGAGCTGCTCAAAACGGTACGAACGGCATTATCGGGGTCGGTATCGCAGTCGATTTCGATATCGACCCCGATAGCGATACCGATTCCGAATTTGCATGTCTTTTAAACGACGATAAAAACCTGACTTTGTAGGTCAAACACACTCAAGATCATTCCCTGTAGACTTCCGGATCTGTCAAACATTTGCTGCCTGCCCCGGACAGATCCGGATGATTTGCCCGTCACTCATCTACTCCGCTGCCGATTGGGACTTCCGGAATTGTGAGGATCAGCAGGAAGGAGAGGAGGGCTGCAATGGCCCCGATTAAAAAAACCTTTTTCAAGCCGGATTCCATGGCTTTGCTTATAGCATTGTACGTCTGCTGGAAAAGAACGCTGCCTTCCTTCCCCATTGTTTCGAATTTTTCTTTCAGCCTGGCCCGCTCAGTGTCGGATTGAAGAATATCGGGTCTTTTCACATCTTCCAGAATCGATTTGTCCTGAACCTGATTCAGACTTTCCGGCAGGTCCAGGGTTTTGTCATATGTGTAGTTCATGGCGTAATTGAGAACTGCCGGAGAAATTGAGATTCCCATCAACAGGCTGAAAAACAGGGCTCCCATTGCGGCGCCCAGAAGTCTTTTCGGAATGACATTCTGGACCACCACCGTGTTGACGGTCGGGATGGCGCCCAATCCAATGCCTCCGACAACAGCAGCCAGTACACACCAGCCGGCAGGAGTGTTTGCTTTTAGGAAAAGGATTCCGGTCATCTGAGCCGTAACAATTGCAAAGCCAATAATATACAGGTATTTGTAGCGTTTTGTCCGGGCGATCAGAAAGCCGACAGGCACTCCGATAAAAGCCATCAGGAAAGTGAAAGGAAAGAAGATCCAGCCGCTTATTGATGTGCGGATGCCCTGAACCCCCTGCATGAACATAAGGAAGTAGACCATCATTCCTATCTGTCCGAAGGAAGAAAGAAACGTAGTGGCTGCGACCGTATTGAAGGAACGATTGTGAAACAACTGGGGATCCAGAATAGGCTCCCTGGCACTCGACTCTGCCCGTATGAACAGAATCCAGAATATCAGGGAAATACCAAGCAGCCCCAGAACCTGTATGGACATCCATGGATAGGGTGATCCGGCAATGGAAATACCGATGATTGTGGTGGAGGAAGCCGACATGGCCAGCATGCATCCCCGGATATCGATTTTATGTTTTATGCCGCGACTGGCCAGCGGGAGTATGCCCACAGGCACCATAACCAGGCATAGGACAAGGAAGGGTACTACGGACCAGAAAACAAAATTCCAACTTAAAGCCTCGGTTATGAATCCTCCCAGAACATTGCCGAGCAGGGTTGCTATTCCCATGGGAATATTCAACAATCCTATCCATTTGCTGCGCTCCACGGGCGGATACATATCTCCAGCCACTGCCATGACAAGCGGCGTCATTGCCCCGATTCCCAGTGACGCGATCGAATTGGCGATGATGAGGAATAAGAAAGTCTGGCTCAGGGCGCTTAGAACGGTTCCGATAATAGCGAAGGTCACGGATATCAATAACATTATCCGGCGCCCGTACATGTCCGAAAGCTTCCCGAAGATTAGGGTTACAAAGGCGCCTACAAGCGCCGGGATGGAAACGGACCAGGATATAAGATTTGTGCTTTCGAAAGAGGCTGCCATTTCAGGACGTGCAATGTTTGAGGCCTGAATGTAATAGCCCATGGTTCCATATATGAGGAAAATGGCTGTCAATCCGTAAAACCTATGTTTTCGGTCGTAATTATAGGGTGCAGGCTGCTCCTGGGGCATACCGGTTTCTCCTCTCCAGCGATGACGATGCGAACATAAACACCCGGCAACCATTTCACCGGACCACGATATCAGTATCGGACTCTGCGAACACGGTGTAACTTGTAGCTGCTGAAGCCATCTAGGGATCAAGTTTGTATGAACCTGATTCGGCGGTAGTTTAGCGTATTGTGCTGCTTCTGGGCATACAAATCTGATGGTTCATCGGGTTTTCATATAAATCATAGACTTCATATCAAAAAATTTTGCGGGAGAGCAGGATACCGGTATGATTACGATCGTGGATGAAACGAATCCGCAGTTGTCGCAGCTCTCGTTCGCAACAAGGTTTTATTTGAAAAATAGAATATTGGAGACATGGACGAAAAAATACTGGTTTTATGTGGTTCCTCCGCTTTTTTGGGAGTACTTCATACGATTTTAGGTCCGGATCATTATCTTCCCTTTATTGTAATGTCCAGGGCGAGAAACTGGAGTTATTACAAAACTGGGTGGATAACTTTTCTATGCGGGGTAGGGCATGTGGGATCCTCTGTAGTACTGGGGATGATCGGCGTCCTGTTCGGAGTAGCATTTAAAGATCTTCTGAAAATTGAGGATGTAAGGGGAGGCCTGGCTGCCTGGCTGCTGGTTTTTTTCGGTATTGCCTATATGGTCTGGGGTATTTTCCGTTCTAAAAATTCACAAAAGCGAGAAAGCCGTCAATTTTACTCCATGGGTGCTTTTCACAATATTCGCGCTGGGTCCCTGCGAAGTGCTGATCCCGAATTTAATGTATCCCGCCTCGGAAAATAATTACCTGGGTGTTGTAGCGGTTGCTGTATTTTTTTCCGTTACCACTATTGCTACAATGATCGGAGTTGTATTATTGCTTTCGTTCGGAATAAAAAATATCCGTCTCGGATATCTTGAAAAATATATGCATGTACTTGCCGGGGCAGCAGTATTCTTAAGCGGCTGTGCCATTGTCTTTTTGGATTGGTAGAGTTCCCGGTTCACTGGATTACGTGGTCTTAAAACATCATGGCGTCCCTGCCCGTATTTATGCAGAAACTACTTAGACAGGTTTCCAGATCCTTTTATCTAACACTTCAGGTATTGCCTCATACGATAAAACCGCAGCTTAGCATTGCATATCTGCTGGGCAGCTTAGCATTGCATATCTGCTGGCACGGGCGGCGGACACAATTGCGGATACCGGGCTGGTACAGGTCCGGAAAAGGATGGATGCCCTTCTTCAGCTGAGAAAGTGCATTGAAGAGACAGCCGCCGGTCGTTCTGTTCCCCTTCCCGATTTCGGTGTATTAGCTGAAGCGCAAAATGAAAGTGAAGGAGAAGGAACCCCGGCGGAACGGACTCTTCTGCAAAATTTGGGATCGGTGCTGGATGTGCTGGGAAGCTTCACAGAAAAAGACCGGCTGCGTGTTCGCGATGTTCTGCTGACCATTACACATGGCCAGGAGTTGGATCTGATACGCTTCGGCTCGGCATCGGCTTCACATATTGTGTCTATAGATACTGAAGCAAGCCTGGATGAATATATTTATTGTGTTGCAGGCTGTGTCGGGGAATTCTGGACAAAAATGTGCCGTGCATATCCCTTATCAGGCGTTCCGCTCAACGATGAGAAGATGCTGGCGGACGGAATTCGATTCGGTAAAGGTCTGCAGCTTGTGAACATACTGCGCGATTTGCCCAAAGACCTGCACCAGGGACGGTGCTACATACCCAAGGATCATTTAGAGCAACATGGGTTAAAACCGCATCAGCTTCTTGATCCATCTAAAATGGATCGACTGTACCCTCTTTACTTAAGGTACCTTAAACAGGCGGAAAATTATTTGTCTGATGGATGGCGGTATACGACAACAATACCCGTGCATTATATCCGCATTCGCCTGGCATGTTCCTGGCCGATTCTCATCGGTGTAAGGACTTTACGGCAACTGTATTCCGACAACGTTCTGGATGATCATCACCGCGTGAAGCTCAGCAGGCACGATATGCGACGGCTTATCCTAAGGTCGACAGTACTCTATCCATTCCCCGGTATTTGGAAACGATTGTTCGAGAAAGTGAAGCAGGAAACTCTTGTTCAGGGCTGAATCAATGATCGGCTTTGCCCATTCTAACGTCTACAACGGGATGTTGTTTGCGTACTGTTTTGAGCCGGTGCATTCGGCTTTGAGCCTGTGCAGTCCACTTTGAATCCAAGCCTTTGTCGAGGCGGATGAGTTGAATGCCATCTTTTAAGAGAAAATTCAGGTTTCTGAGAATTTCTTCCGTCTTTACGGTATCGGCAATGATCACGGCACCCGGACCCGTAAACCGGATCTGAGATGGATGGACCACCTCACGACCGCATAAATCTTTGCCGATCATCTTCGGATCATCATCGCAGACTCCAAGAACATGAATATCGGACATTTCAATCGCATGAAAAGCGAGCTGCGCCAGATGCCCGCTTCCGTATACAAAGACTTGCCGTAATGCAGAGTCGGATTGGTTCACGGTGCGTGTCAGGATCTGTTCTTTAGCGTTCATATACATGTCGACCATTTCATCGATCAGTTCTGTCTGGAGCATTTCCATCTGCTGGATTCCGGAAGGAGTCAGGTAATAGGACACGGTTTTGACCGATTTGCGTTTGTATTCTATCAAGCCATTGTTGCAAAAGGCCTTCATATAGTTGTTGACCATTGCAACAGAAAGGGAGCAGCGATTTGCCAGTTCCGCCTGTGTGATACTCGCATCGGCTGCCACTTCTGTGAGGAGGTTCAACCGGTTTAATTTCGGTGACTGAATATAGAAGCCCTGGAGATCTTTTGTCTGCATAGTATTCACGTATTCAACCGTTCATGACGCCCGACACCGGGCGGGTTTAAGCCTTCCACCGATCTCATCGTCGAAAGTAGTTGATAGCTTTAAGGTTATTTGATTTTAGGGGAGGAGGATGGAGTTATGAGGAAATATTAATGTATTGGGTATTTTAATGAAGGACCAGGCTCAGTCCATTATTTGTAGGAACATTTATTTTTCACCCCCGGCCAGTATCGTCTGATAATAGGGCGGAGATTCTTCCCTGGAGACTATATGGATCTCAATCCTTCGAAAACCGGCCTCTTCGAGCCAGCGATGCAGGTCGCTTTCTGCAAAACCGAGCCAGCGATCCCCGTACAGTTCGCTGGCTTTCTGGAAGTTGTGTTTGAGTAGATCGAGGATCATGATTTTGCCGCGCGGTCGCAGTATCTGATATGCCGCTGCAATTGCATTTGAAGGATATTCTGCATGATGCAGCGCCTGGCTCAAAATCGCCAGATCAATGCTGTTTTTTTCAATCGGAGGATTTTGCAGGTCTCCAAGCCGAAACTCAAGATTCTTTAAGTTGTTCTTCTTTGCCTTAGCCGCTCCGAAAGTAACAATTTTTTCTGAATTATCGACTGCGATTACTTTTTTGCAGCGGCGGGCGAGTAATTCGCTCAGCAAGCCCTCTCCGGATCCAAGATCGGCGACTACAAGCGGGGGTAGAATCCGTAGCAGAAGGTGGCCGAATGCCTGCCAGGAGCGGCCTGGCCCGTAGACGCGGTCGAATCGGCCGGCTACCTGGTTGAAATAAACCTGGGCCTGGTCCTGCCTCCGTTTCAGGATCCGCTTTAAATTGATTTTATCAGAGGAATAGTCCGGCAATTCCCGCGCACCCGGAATCGCCAGTTGAAGGAAATCCGCGCCCGCACCAGTCAGTTCGGGATTTTGCCTGTAGTAGGAGCGCTTTCCTTCCTTTCGGGACTGCACCAGTTCCGAATCCAGCAACTGGGCAAGGTGCGTCGAGATTCGCGACTGCCCCATACCGGTTATCTCCTGCATCTCATGAACCGACAATTCGTTCTTTTCCAATAGGGAAAGGATGCGCAGGCGCGTTGCATCAGATATGGCACGAAGATATTTGAGAGTTGAAGGCATTTCATGGCTCCCGAAATTAATCGATTTTTCCAATAAATATGTTGACCCCCCGGGAAAATCATATATCATCGTATCATGATGCGACGATATGATAAAACAATATATTTTAAATTTATGTGCGGAAGCCCATAAAATTAAAGAACAGGAGAGGTTAAATCCATGACTGCTACGAACATCATTCAATCTCAAAACGCTGCCGGAGGCGAATCCGGCAGCGCCGATTATTTCGTTAAGGATCTCAGCCTGGCGGAATGGGGGCGCAAGGAAATACTTGTTGCGGAACAGGAAATGCCAGGATTAATGGCTGTTCGGGAAAAATACGGGCCGAAGAAGCCGTTAGCAGGAGTGCGTATATCCGGGTCTCTTCATATGACGATCGAGACAGCCGTTCTCATTGAAACTTTTGTGGAACTGGGAGCATCGGTTCGCTGGGCGAGCTGCAACATTTTCAGCACTCAGGACCATGCTGCTGCAGCTATAGCCAAAACGGGAGTTCCCGTCTTCGCTTTCAAGGGAGAAACGCTGGAGGAATATTGGAAATTCACCCTGGCGGCTCTGACACATCCCGGAAACCATGGACCGGAACTGGTTGTGGATGACGGCGGTGATGCCACTCTTCTGCTTCATAAGGGCTATGAAATGGACAACGGAAGCGACTGGGTATTTACGCCGGGCGACAGTCAGGAAGAGCAGGTTATCAAGAACCTTCTAAAGCAATGTGCGCAGGAACGACCCGGCTGGTTTACTCAGGCTGTAAAAGAGTGGAAAGGCGTCAGCGAGGAAACGACCACTGGCGTGCACAGATTGTACCAGATGCTGGAAGCCGGCACGCTTCTTGTTCCCGCCGTCAACGTCAATGATTCGGTGACGAAATCCAAATTCGATAATCTGTATGGATGCCGTGAATCGCTTGCCGACGGGCTGAAGCGGGCTCTGGGCGTGATGATTGCCGGGAAAACGGCCGTTGTCTGCGGCTATGGCGATGTTGGAAAAGGCTGTGCGCATTCCATGAGAGGTTTCGGAGCGCGCGTTATTGTCACCGAGATCGATCCCATCAATGCACTTCAGGCAGCCATGGAAGGATTCGAGGTAACTCGAACCGAGGATACCCTTGGGGAAGGGGATATTTATGTGACTGCTACCGGCAATCGCGATGTTATTACGCTTGAACATATGCTGAAAATGAAGGACCAGGCGATTGTGTGCAATATCGGGCATTTTGACAACGAAATCCAGGTGGACAGGCTGAATCAGGCCCCCGGAGTCCATAAGGTAAATATCAAGCCGCAGGTTGACCGGTACGATCTCCCCGACAGGAAGAGTATCTATATGCTGGCCGAAGGAAGGCTCGTCAATCTGGGTTGTGCGGAAGGGCACCCTAGTTTTGTCATGTCAAATTCCTTTACCAACCAGGTCCTCGCCCAGCTCGATCTTTGGGAAAATCGGACCCAGTACAAAGCGGAAGTGTATCGGCTGTCCAAGAAACTCGACGAGGAGGTCGCCCGGCTGCATCTCGATAAAATCGGTGTGAAGTTGACAACGCTGACCCGGAAACAGGCGGACTATATCGGAGTGCCCGTTGAAGGTCCCTATAAGCCGGAACATTACCGGTACTGACTCATGATGCAGAACATTTCATAGCCGAGAAGCTACTGCATTCCCGCTTTTTGGGGATGTTTGATTAATTCCCGGATGAATGGTGGTACAGGAAGCTCCAGGGAGTCGGCGATCGCCCGAAGAAGCTCGCGCTCCGCCTCCAATACCTGACCGTCCGACGCAACGGTTTGGGCGCAGGAAAAAAGAAGATTTTTCTTTACGTAGGGTCTGGCCTGAGAGAGCTGATGGATAATCTGATCCATCCGGCTTAAATCCATACTTTCCGATTCCGGTTCTACCTCGAATTCTTTTCGTTCCGAAAGGTTCAGCTCTTTTGAACCGGCTGAAAAAGCCATCCGCGCTTCAGTCTCGGACGAACTTCCCACCCAGGCAAGGGCCGACAAAAGGTGCAAGGCTTCCGGAAGAACCTGTTCAGTTCGGGCATATTTCATCGGGGCAGGCTTTAATTTGTAGAAGTGCGAATCAAGATATCGACGTACCATTCTCTGCAGGCAGAACTCGAAAAGATCGGTGTGTTTATCGGCGGAAATCAACTTTTCCATAAGGGAGCGGAATTGTTTGTACTGGCGATCCGAGAGATTGCGCAGCGCCGGCATGGCCCAGTCAAGAAGGGGAATTCTCATGTCGGGATCCAGGCCTTGAACGATGGAAGACAGCTTGGCGGTCTCTCCCGATATGGCTTCGGGAGCATCCTGTTCGATTTCCCGAGTCTGCAAGGTGCGAACGGATTCTTCGCGGGATAGCAGCAAGGACAGAACGACGGCGGCGGCTCCGGCAGGTTCCTTCAGGGCTGCATGTAGCTCCTCCGGAAGGTTTTCGCGCAAGCTGGCCGCATAATCGATCTGATCCGATGTCAGAGTCCCAATATTGGCGATGAACTTATGGGCATCGATCGTTTCGAGTCCGGCATCAAAAGAGACGGGTGGACCAGTTGAGAGTTCGGAAACAAGCTTCGACTCCGGCACTGTTCGTACTTGCGGGGATTCAATCTTTGGGAATTCTCCGGTGAATGAAGGATCGAGACGCAGGATGCGCCTGGTAAGGGGCGGATGCGTTGCCAGAAACTGGAAGAAACTGCGCTTGAGCCCGTTACAGAAGTAGAAATGGCTGGCTTCGTGAGCATGGGGCGAAAGAATTCTGGATCCTCTGGACAATCCCCCGATCTTTTTCAGCGCGCCGGCCAATCCTGCGGGATTGCGTGTGAATTGAACGGATGAAGCATCCGCCAGGTACTCCCGCTGTCGGGCGATAGCGCTTTTAATCAGGTTGCCGAAAAATACGCCCAGGTATCCAATTACATATAACAGCACGCCCAAAATAAGAATTGCGGCGCCCGGACCTCCTCCTCCCTTGCCCCGCTTTTTGCCGGACCTGGAGCCGCCGGAACCCAGCCGGAATCCTGTTGTGCTGAATCGCAATATAAAGTACCCGATCATCGAAATCATGGTGATGCCGAATACAGTTCCCATCAGCCGCATGTTCAGGCGCATGTCTCCCCTTAAGATGTGGCTGAACTCGTGGGCGATGACTCCCTGGAGCTCGTCCCGGCTAAGGAGACGAATACTGCCCCTCGTGACTCCTATGACCATATCCTTCTGCGAGAATCCGGCTGCAAACGC
Source organism: Acidobacteriota bacterium (assembly GCA_037386985.1). Lineage (GTDB taxonomy): Bacteria > Acidobacteriota > UBA6911 > UBA6911 > UBA6911 > UBA6911. Next base: position 16,704 of record JARRLM010000005.1, read on the forward strand.
GTTGATTCCGGCTTCCTCATCCATCAGATAAACGGCAGGTACGGGAGTTCCGGAAGCTATGGCCATTTCTTCCACAACATTCAGCAGCCGTCGTTCGTCCGGATCTGTCGTCTCGGGCAGTATCAGCCGCCCGCCCAGCATAGAAGCAACGGTTCTGCCTCCCCGGCGGAGCTGACTGATTTTAAAAGCGCTGCCGCAAACAATAAGGACTGATAGAATCACCGCAAGGCTAAAAAACCATCTCGGATACCACCATTGACGGTCCATCAGCCAATCCCCAATGCCGACACCGGACGGCAGTGAAAAATTATTGCGAGAAATCAGTTTTAGGATGTACAAGCCTGCGTTTTCTTCCAGACCCTCCGGGGGGACGAAAAGCAGAACAGTGACAATGTATATGGAGACGATAATGGTGACTATGGCAAGGACGAACAGGACCATCAACTTGCGAGTGCTGCGATTTGCCTGATCCTGGTAGCCGAAAAAATCCATAGTCGTCTCATAGCTTTGACTATTGAACTGAATTTTTATTTACCGACCGGCAGCGAGGCAGGAAGGAAACCGCATATTTTAAACCGGGCCTCCGGGCGCACGTCTCATTTCCACTTCCGGCAGGAGAAATATCGACGGTTCCGAATTCCACATTATGTGAAAGTTACTTTGGGCACCTCTCGCTCTTCTTCGGTTGTGACTTCAAAAAGCTCGGCAGCCTTAAAATGACACATCGATGCGACGATCTGATCCGGAAACACTTCCCGGCGAGTGTTGTAGGTCATTACGGCATCGTTGTAGGCCTGCCGGGCGAAAGCAATTTTGTTTTCCGTTGATGCCAGCTCTTCATTCAACTGCATCATATTCTGGTTGGCCTTCAGGTCCGGATACTGCTCGACAACAACCATCAAGCGACCAAGCGCCCCGCCAAGCAGTCCTTCCGCTCCGATCAAGCCCTTGATAGCATCGGGGTTCGCCGGATCCTGGGCCGCCTGCTGGCTTGCATTCAGAGCCTGATTGCGTGCCTGCGTCACACGCTCTAAAGTTTCACGTTCGTGCTTGAGGTAGCCCTTTGCAACCTCGACCATGTTGGGGATAAGGTTGTAGCGACGCTTCAACTGGACATCGATCTGGGCAAACGCATTTTTGAAACGGTTGCGCAGCCTAACCAGTGAGTTGAAAACCGCGATACCCCAGATCAGAATGATCAGTACAATGACAAACAGAACGATCAAAAAAATAAGGATAGCCATTTGTTTTTCCTCAGTTTGCAGCAAGACTATCATATTCTATCCTAAATTTAAAAGCGGGTTAGTGCTATATAAAAGACATGGTAAGATGCCACTTACCCTAGGAGGATCCTGTGTATAGATCTACGATATCCAAAGAACGGGAAAAAAGACTGAAAAAGCTTGCGGGATTAATGAATACGCGCCACCAAAATCCGTATCCCGTATCGGAACCGTTGCTGGACTGCCTGGACCATGTATTAACGATCGAGGAAATGGAATTTCTTATCGAAATGGGAACGGATCCGTACACTTACGAACAGGCTTCTTCCCGTACTACCCTTCCGGAGGACCGGTTCAAGGATTTTTTTGAAGGACTCCTCCGCAAAGGTTACATCTGGCCGCACGATACGCCGGATGAAATCCAGTGGTATAAGCTGCCCGGTTTCATGCTGGGCGCGTTCGAAGTCTATCTGGCGGACGGAGAGGAAACCCCGGATAAGCAGGAATTTGCCAGGAGACTGGATGCTCTGCTGCAATCGTTTGGGAAATTGAACACTTTTCCTACAAGAAATTTTTTCAACGCCCAGGTGCAAAAGTCTAAGCCGCAGCAAAGCATCCTGATTCCAGGAAGCGGATCTACGGCTGAAGGCAGGGGGCGCACAATTGCGGTGGGAAAAACGATAGATAGCCAACCGGCCAGGGTGTATCCTGCCGGAACGGTAGAGGAACTTATCGAAAAATACGGGGATGATCAAAACATTGCCGTCATTCACTGCTTCTGTCGGCAATATCACAAGATGATGGATGAGGCCTGCCATTTCGAACACCCACCGCAATCGTGCATGGCAATCGGGAGTCTTGCCCGATTTGCAGTCCGGTACGGCACGGGCCGGTACCTGTCAAAGACCGAAGCCATTGGGCTGGTCCATGAATTGCAGTCCAAAGGAGCCGTTCACCAGGTTTTCCATCAAGATGAGGATATTCAAAAGCCTGAAATTGCTATATGCAATTGCTGCTGGGACTGCTGCGGTGTCTTTGGATCCTATAACCGGGGTATCATACCCTTAAACCTGCATGCGTTTTTTATAGCTCGTCTTACAGATGAAGCGTCCTGCATCGGTTGCGGCACATGCGAGGACTATTGCCCGGTTCAGGCGATTTCATTAGTGGATGATATCAGCCGGATTGACACTGAAAAATGCATCGGTTGCGGCCAGTGCGAGCTCCAATGCAGCCAGGAAGCAATCCGGATGGTCGAAAATGAACGTACGGTTTTCCTTCCGCTGCTGAAAAAGTCCGAAGCGCGTATCCGGCGGTAAGAATTCTTGCGTGTTTTCAATGCGGATCATCACGGAGAAACCGGGAATCCGCGTTTCCTGAAAGTAATAAATATGCTGCCGAATGCCCCGGCGGCGACGAATCTGTCGACTGTTATGTCCGAAAAAGAGATTACTTCCATCATTGCGAAACATGGGCCGTTGACCGGTGCAATGCTTGTTGAAAAAACAGGCATTGATGTTCTGCATCTCTGGCAGTTATGCCGCAAGAATAAAAACATGCGTCTCGAAACTGCCGGTAACCGGTTTCTGCGCCTCGATAGAAACGTAAAAGGATACGCGCGGCTTTCCCCCTCGATACGGCGTGAGTTTCTGACATACACATTCATCGGACTCCACAACCAGGCCGCGGAGCTAAAAGAAAAAGTGGAGGTTTTCAGGCGGGAAACGGACCGCATAAGCAGGGAAAAACGTGATATCGCGGAGCAGAGCATCGCCTCAACCGTGGATATAATGCCGGAGAAGAATGTCATTCTGGCAAAAGCCTGTTTCATACTTGCCGGCGACGTTGTCTATGGCATGTCTCACGCGGTATCGCGACCGGAAAAAAGCACGGGTGAAATGGTTCGTGGTTCCGACCTGGATATCATCGTAGTTACATGGGATGATCTGGACCCGGAGGTATCCCGCTCGCTGGATAATAATATTCACAAAAGAAAACATCTTCTGCTTGTCAATGACCGCGAGGAAATCGATTACCTCATTAAATCGATGTCCCGGGTGAGAGAACAGCTCAGCTTCGACAAATTTTCGTCTATGGTCGCATCCAAGATTTTAAATGAAGGTCAATTCTTTTACGGCAACAGGGATGTATTCCGGGAGGTTAAAAAGCTTGTGGCGGAATACGGGATACCGGACAAGTTAGAGGCTTTGGAAAAACAGGCAATCCATAATCGTGAATTGGCCGAAGCGCAGCTTCTTGACATCGATATGGAAACAGAGAGCAGTGAATACCTGAATCTCTTCTTTACCCGCGCAGAGGAAGACGAAATCTACTAAAAACAGTTCTAAGTTCTGAGTTCTAAGTTCTTGGTTTTAAGTGCATGGTTCACGATTTTAAAAATACTGACTTTTTTCAACTTGATTTACAGAATTCCTAAACTCACCCTTTATTGAACTCAGAACTCAGAACTCAGAACTCAGAACTCAGAACTCAGAACTCAGAACTCAGAACTATTTCCCGATGTTTTTGCGGACGACCGCAGCCAGTTGCTCAGCAATGCGCTCGGTAATTTCTTCAGTGGGTCCTTCAACCATTACGCGGCATACACGCTGGGTTCCGGAATAGCGAATCAATACGCGCCCCTGCAGGCCCAGCTCTGATTCGGCCGTGTGGATGGATTCCTGCAAATCGGCCATAGATTCCAATGGAGGCTTGCTGTTTACGTCAACATTGATGATTTTTTGTGGATACAGTTTCATGATTTGAGACAGCCCGGAAAGGGATTGGCTCTGCTCGCGCATGTCCGCCAGTAATTGCAGGGCGGAAATAATGCCGTCTCCTGATGAGTGATGATTCAGAAAAATGATATGACCAGAGGCCTCTCCTCCGATAATAGCTCCGTGCGACTGCATCATTTCAAGGACGGAGCGGTCTCCGACTGAAGCCACCTTGTACCCGATTTTCATTCCCTCCAGGGCTAATCTGAAACCGAAATTGCTCATTACGGTCAAGACAACAAGGTTGTTCTTGAGCCAACCGCGATCTTTATACATCCTGCAGCAGATTGCCAGGATGTGGTCCCCCGTTAGTTGCTGTCCGGTTTCGTCCACCGCAATGAGACGATCCCCGTCCCCGTCAAAGGCCAGGCCTGCATCCGCCCCAAGTTCACGAACTTTTATGGCAAGATCGTTCGTGTGCTGTGAACCGCATTGATCGTTAATATTTTTACCGTCCGGTTTGCAATGAATGGGTGTCACGTCCGCGCCAAGCTCCGAAAAGACAGTTGGGACCACTCGAGAAGTGGCGCCGTTTGCGCAGTCGACAACGAGTTTCATTCCGGTCAGGTTCAGTTTTTTGGGAAAAGTGTTTTTACAAAAGGCGATGTAGCGTTCCGCTGCATCCTGGATGTGGTGAATTGTTCCGATTTCACTCCCGGTTGGGAGGGGCTCCCTGATTTCACCGGAAGTTACCGTGCGCTCGATCTCGTCTTCCTGTGAATCGGAAAGCTTGAAACCGTCATGGGAAAAAATCTTAATGCCGTTGTCTTGGTAAGGATTGTGAGAAGCGGATATTACCACGCCTGCGTCCATGCCCATGCTGCGGATCAAGCAGGCAATGCCGGGTGTGGGCAAAGGTCCCGCCATATAGGCGTCCACTCCCATAGAGCAGATACCGGCGGTCAGAGCACTTTCCAGCATGCCTCCGCTCAGCCGTGTGTCGTTTCCGACAACAATTCGATGGCGCTGTGCTTGTTGTGTTTTACAGGCAATAGCTGTTGCCCGCCCGAGTTGCATGGCCATCTCAGGCGTCATTGGATACCTGTTCGCCACACCGCGGACCCCATCCGTTCCGAACAATTTTCCCATTACCGGCTCTCCATTAAGCTAAAGTTCAACGTCGAAAGTCCAAAATCGAACGTCAAGGATTTCTGCGAGAGTCCGCACATGTTAACGTTCAATATCTATCGTCCAACGTCGAAAACAAAGGCTTTTTAATATTCAACTTGACCTTCTGAAATCCCCCAATTCACCGTTTATCGAACTCAGAACTCAGAACTCAGAACTCAGAACTCAGAACCCAGAACTCAGAACCCAGAACCCAGAACTGTTTTAAGATAGCAAGTGCTATAATGATTCCATATCGATTTTATGACAAGGTTCAATAATGATTTGCCTTCGCTTTTTCATTATCGTCGCCCTGATTGCGCTTTTGAATGGGGGAAGCCCTTTTTCTCAAAGCCGGAATCTGCGGGACCGTATTCAAATTCAGGCACTGCCGATTCTTAATTTTGAATTGGAAGATTCAGTACGTTGTGAATTCGGCGCCCTCAAATTCAGGGGCGGATTGGACCTTTCCTGTTCTTGTCCGCATTTCGGAGGCATCAGCGCACTTCGTATTCAACCCGACGGCGCCCACTTTCTGGCCCTGTCGGACCACGCATACTGGATGTGGGGCCGGATCGTCTATGAAGGAATAAGGCCTTCGGATATTTCGGATGCTGCAATAGCGCCCGTAATCGGTCCAGACGGCAAGCACGCTGATGGATGGGATACGGAAGCGTTGGCCTGGGACGGCCGACGCTTGTATCTTGGCGTCGAGGGACTCGATCGAATCCCTATTTACTTTTTGGATATCGAGGAATTTCCGGTTTTCCACGATGCAATCCTGTTTTCCCCGGGGGCAAAAGATTTCCCCATCAATAAGGGACTGGAAGCGCTGGAATTTATCCCCAATGAAAATTCTACGGGCGGTACGCTGGCGGCGTTTTCCGAACAGGGACTTGATGGAGACGGCAATATCCTCGCTTACCTGATACAAGGGACAGATCGAAAAAATTTTTCGATCAAGCGCAGCGCGGATTATGACATCACGGATGCTGCTTTATTGCCCGATAAGGATATTCTGATCCTGGAGAGAAAATACGATATTGTAAACGGTGCTTCAATGCGTATACGGAGAATATCCAGCAATGCGGTCCGCCCGGATTCGGTAGTTGATGGCCCTGTGATTGTTGAAGCCGATGCGCGGTACCAGGTTGATAACATGGAGGCGATGAGCGTACATTGCGACCCGTCCGGGGAGGTTGTTCTGACGCTTATGTCTGATAACAACTACGCGTCTAACCAGCGAACCCTTCTTTGAAACAGCACCCAGGTATGTGAGTTCTCCGTCTATCACTTCCCATTCCGTCAAAAAAATATCACGTTTCTCCGCTCCGGTATTTTCCGGAGGACCCTGCATCAGCTTCTGTTCCAGATCGGGCCATTGTTCCAAAATCGTTTCCTGCTGCTGGCGGAGGTTCGCCGGGAAATCATCCTGTGAATGTGCAAGTTCCAGTGAACGGGGCAGTTTCTGCGCGAATCTCTGCAATTGCGTTATGCGTTCCTGAATGCCGTCTTCCAGTTGGTTCAAGGCTCCAATCCAGCATGCTTTCCTGTAGATATCCCCGGACATATACTTTATACGGACCCGCCTATACCAGTCGCGGAGGGCGTAAAGATTCCCGGTATAAAGGAGATTGTTGGATATTATACGCTGAATATTGCGATACGGGCCCTGGTTAAAAACCTTAATCCCGCCTTCGGGAGGTGGTGGGGGAATGAAGAGGCAGTTCTCATCGAGAATATCCCTGCGGCAGATGGCCCCGGCAGCGATGGTGGTACCGTAAGCAATACGGGACGGACCGACCAGTCCGCCCTGCCCTCCGAGAAAAATTGGAGGCTGATCCAGCATCACACCACGGGGAACGTCCCCGACCAGTGAGGCCGTCGCTTTATCCTGGCGAGGTGTGAAATTGAAATGAATATATGAGGATCCGATTTCGCTGTGATTTTTGCGACTGGTTCCTCCGGCCATCAGACAATCACAAAAATTGATCAGGCTTCCTGCAGTAACAAACGGCATGAAAATGGTCTGCTTCAATCCTACCGCATGTGCGGCACTCGCCTGTTCTTCCAGGAGCGTTCCGGCCCGAACATGAGCGTCGCTCCCCATTTCCGAATTATCCAGAAACGTTTCTGAAGTAAAAAATCCGCCTTTCAGGAAAACTCCGTGCCCCAGCTGGCAGTTCTCTACAGTCGAAGGAGCTTCAGCTCCGATAATACATCCCGGCCCGATCGATGTTCGGGCTCCCCGTATCCTGGATCCCGCATGTATGACAACGCCAGGGGCGATCTGTTCCGGTGAAATGGCATTGTCAATTTCGACCGATTCCGGACAATGTATAACAACACCACGGTCCATATATTGGGAAATATCCATAAGAAGCCTCGGATTGAGCCGCTCATTAACCTGCATTCTTATAAAGAAAAAAGCCTTCAAGTCGTATGAAAACAACCCGAAGGCTTACTTTTATAACATGTAAT
>JARRLM010000006.1:0-14500 GCA_037386985.1 Acidobacteriota bacterium
CGACACGGTCTGCCCTTGGAACCGGGTTCGGAACTTCAGCATGCGCAAACTGATCCGGCAGGCCACCTTCGGTCTGACCGAAATAGAAAATGAAGAAATATGGCGATGCACTACCTGTGGAAGATGCCCGCAACGGTGCCCTAGAGGAGTGGGCATTCTGGAAGTCGGCGTGGCCAATCGCAGGCTGGCAACGGAGTTCGATGTTTTCCCGGCAGCCGTTAAACCGCTCCGGGGTGTCACCCAGAGCCTCACCAGTGATGGGAATCCCCTCAATGAAGATCAAAAAGACAGGGCCAACTGGACGGAAGGTCTATCCGTAAAAACGTTTGAAGAGGGGATGGATATCCTCTATTTCCCCTGTTGCTATCTCACTTATGATCCAAGATTGAAAAAAGTGGCTAAAGCTACCGTCAATATTCTCAATAAAGCGGGTGTGGAGTTCGGAATACTGGGCTCGCTGGAGAAATGCTGTGGAGAAAGCATCCGCAAGACCGGCAACGAAGACCTGTTCCGGAAACTGGCCAAGGACAATATCAAGGCTTTTATCGATAACGGTGTTAAGAAAATTCTCGTTTCTTCGCCTCATTGCTACCAAGCCTTCAAAAACGATTATGCCGAATTCAAGGTGAACTTCGAGGTTGTCCATATGACTCAATTCCTGCTTGAGCTTGTGAATGAGGGAAGGCTGGATCTGAACAAGGAGTACATGAAAAAAGTCACGTACCACGATCCCTGCTACCTGGGCCGGCACAACTCCATCTACGACGAACCCCGCGAGACATTGAAGAAAGTTCCGGGTTTGGAACTCACAGAGATGCCCGACGCCGGAGTGGACAGCCTTTGTTGCGGGGGCGGCGGCGGTAGAATCTGGATGGAAACTCCGAAAGGCGAAAGATTCTGTGATTTGCGATTGGAACAGATGAGTGAAATCGAAGCCGAGGTGCTGGTTACTTCCTGTCCCTATTGCATTACAAATTTCGAGGACAGCCGAATGAACCGGGATGACAGCGAGGCTACCGAGGTCAAGGATATCACCGAGCTTATCGAGGAAGTGATTCAGCCGCCAATCCCGGTGCAGGTTGCGGGTGAGGAAACCGAAAAAACCGTATAAGGACAAGAGAAGTGGAAAAAGAAACAACAGACGGACAGTTGGTAAAAAGTCCCACAGACGGCAATTTTGGGGATGTGATGATTGTCGGCGGAGGGATCAGCGGTATTCAGGCCTCCCTCGACCTTGCCACAGCCGGGTATAAGGTTTACCTGGTTGAAAAATCTCCGACAATCGGCGGCCACATGGCTCAGCTCGACAAGACTTTCCCTACAAACGACTGTTCCATGTGCATTGAATCTCCCAAGTTTGTCGAATGCAACCGGCATCCCAACATTGAGATTCTGACCTATACAGAAGTTGAAAACGTGGAAGGAACAGCCGGTAACTTCAAGGTAACCCTGGTAAAAAAGCCCAGATATATCGTCGAGGAAAGATGCACGGGTTGTACGACCTGTGTGGAGTACTGTCCTGTAAAGTATCCCGATAAGTTCAATCAGGACCTGTCTTCCAACAAAGCCATCCATATTTACTTTTCCCAGGCCATTCCCCTTGTCACTTATATCGATGACAGCTGCCTCTACCTGAAAGACAAAAAGTGTACTATTTGCCAGGGCGTCTGCAAAACGAACGCCATCGATTTCAATCAAATGCCGGAAAGGACCGAGGTTAAAGTCGGCGCGATTGTACTGTCTCCGGGCTTTGAGCCGTTCGATCCCAAGCTTCGGCAGGATTACGGTTATGGGAAATACGAGAATGTGGTCACCAGCCTCGACTATGAACGGTTGCTTTGCGCCACCGGGCCCTTTGAAGGCGAGATACTGCGCCGAAGCGACAACAAGCATCCCCACAACATAGCCTGGATTCACTGTGTGGGTTCCCGGCAGGTTATCCCGGGCGGAAACAGCTATTGTTCCGCCGTATGCTGCACCTATACACAGAAACAGGTCATTCTGACGAAAGATCATGATGCCGATGCCAAATGCACGGTCTTCCATAACGACATCCGTTCCTACGGAAAGGATTTCGAGCGGTTCTATAAAAGAGCGCTGGACCTTCCGGACGTTCGTTTCATAAGAAGCTATGTTTCCGTCGGGAGAGAGATCCCGGAGAGCAAGAATGTCACGATACGGTACTCGACTCCGGAAGAAGGTGTTAAAGAAGAAGAATTCGATATGGTCGTATTGTCGGTCGGTCTGACTCCTCCTGTCGGGTATAAGGATCTGGCCGGAAAATTCGGCATCGAACTCAATGCACACGGATTCTGTCAAAATAATCCCGTGAATCCCATGGAAACTACGCGTCCGGGAATTTTCATCAGTGGCGCCTTCCAGGGGCCGGTCGATATTCCCGAGTCTGTTGTGACTGCCAGCGGAGCGGGATCCCAATGCGGAGAATTGCTCGATTACCGCAGGGGAAAACTGGCAAAGGGCAGGATCTATCCCGAGGAAAGGGAGGTCTCGGACGAGGAACCCAAGGTCGGTGTTTATGTATGCCATTGCGGCGCCAATATCGGACGCGTAGTCGATGTGCCTTCCATGGTGGAATATGCCCAATCGATCCGGGAAAAAGGGCTCAATCGTGTGGTGGTCGCCGCCTGTACTCCCAGAACCCACGAGCCGCTATTCCGCGACACCCTTCGGGAAGCCGGCATCAATCAATATTTCTACGACATGGCGAATATCCGTGAGCACTGTTCCTGGGTCCATTCAAAAGAAAAAGAAGATGCCACGGAAAAGGCGAAAGGCATCGTCCGGATGTCGGTAGCCCGCGCCTCCCAACTGGAAGCCTTGCAGGAGTTCGATCTCCCCGTCAACAAGGCGGCACTGGTGGTCGGAGGCGGCGTGTCGGGAATGACCAGCGCCCTGAGTATTGTCAACCAGGGTCATGAGGTGCACCTGGTGGAAAAAGAACCGGACCTTGGCGGGATGGCGCGCAGGATTCACTATACCCTTGATGGGCTGGACGTGCAGTCCTATTTAAAGGACCTGACACGCAAGGTGTACGAGCATCCCTCGATCCATACCTACACGGGAGCTACCATTACGGAAGCTGCCGGTTATGTGGGGAATTTCGTCACCAGGGTGAAATACGACGGAAGGGTGGCGGAAATCAAACATGGCGCCGCCGTCATCGCTACGGGTGCGGATGAATATAAGCCCACCGAATACCTCTATGGAGAGGACGAAAGGGTATTAACCCAGCTGGAGCTGGAGGAAAAAATCGTCGGCGGAGACGAGAAAGTGGCAAATGCCCGGCGCCTGGTGATGATCCAGTGTGTCGGCTGCCGCCAGGAAGACAGAAATTATTGCGCACGGATTTGCTGCGGGCATGCCATCAAGAACTCCCTTAAATTAAAGGAGCTCAATCCCGATATGGATATCTACGTGCTCTTCCGCGATATCCGGACCTATGGAATCAGCGAGGATCATTACCGTGAGGCAGCCGACAAAGAGGTACGCTTTATCCGCTATGAGCCGGATGCCAAACCGAAGGTGGAGGAGGCCGAAGCCGAGGGGCGCTCTGTCCTGAGAGTGTCCTTGAAGGATCCGATTCTGGGCCAGGATCTTGCCATCGACGCGGATTTGCTGGTGTTATCGGCGGCAATTATGCCCGCGGAAACCAGCAAGGAAATCGCCGGATTGTTTAAGGTCACGCTGAATCCGGACGGCTTCTTCCAGGAAGCCCACGTAAAACTGAGGCCCGTTGATTTCGGCGCGGAAGGAGTCTTCCTGTGCGGCACCGCGCACTATCCCAAACAGATACCGGAAGCCATCAGCCAGGCTTACGGCGCCGCCGGCCGGGCCATCACTCTCCTTTCGCATGATACCGTGACTGCCTCGGGTTCTGTTTGCGAGGTCAACGAAGGCGAGTGCGTATCTTGCGGCGCGTGCATCACGGCCTGTACGTACGGAGCGATAGAGTTCTACGAAACACCGCAAGGCAAAAAGGCGAAAGTGAATCCGGTTCTCTGTAAAGGAGACGGTCTCTGCAACGCGAAGTGCCCCACGGGAGCCATTTTCCTCAAGCACTATACCGACAAGGAAATATTGAGCCAGATTGACGCGTCTGTTCCGGTCTTTGAGGCTGAGCAGACGGGATTCTCTGTATGAGGAGGTGAGAAAGAATGAGTGCGGAATCTAAATCGAAGCCGAGGATTCTGGGCTTTGTATGCAATTGGTGAGCGTACGGCGCCGCCGATTTGGCTGGAGTTTCCAGGCAACAATACGCCAGTGACATAAAGCTCATTCGTGTCATGTGCAGCGGCAGGGTGGACCTGGCATTCGTGCTTCGAGCTTTCTCAAAAGGAAATGACGGGGTGTTCATAGGCGGATGTCATCTGAACGAGTGTCATTACATCACGGATGGGAATTATCATGCCCTGAGTATGGTACTGCTGTGCAAGAAATTGTTCGAGCACATAGGCATGAGCCCCGAACGCCTGCGGATAGAGTGGTTGTCCGCCGGAGAAGGCATCCGATTTGCCGAAGTGATGAACGACTTTTCGAAGAAGCTGAGGGAATTGGGCCCCCTGGGCGAAGGAGAGGGCAGCGGTGCCGGCGCATTGAAGAGCAAGCTCGAAGCGCTTACCCGGCTGGTTCCCTACATTCGGCTGGTAGAAAGAGAGAGATTGAGAGTTCGTTTCGACTCCCAGGAAGAGTACGAGCAGTTTTATAACAGTGACGGGGTCCATAAATTGATTCGCGAGCTGATCGTGGATAAAGTTACAGTCAGCCAGATCTTGACCCTCCTGCGGGAAAAGCCGCTTCCAACCAGAGAAATCTCCGAGATCCTGGGGCTGGACTCCTCCGAAGTTTCGAAACACCTGAATATTTGCGCAAGGCAGGGATTTTCAAGGTTCGATGAAAATAAAAAGCGCTTTGTTCCGGCTTAACCGCAGGTGGTAGGACGGGACCTGGTGTTGGCCCGAAGGCGAACTTTATGTTCGCCCTGAATGAGAGAAACGGGACCTGAACGCCGACTGAGAATCAAGGCGAGAAAACCGATAGAGCAGGAAGCTGACATGGATAACGATCAAATCGATGGAATTATAGGCAAACATCAGAATGACGCCAGCTCGCTTATTCAAATACTACTGGAAATCCAACGTGAATATCGCTGGCTGCCCAAAGAGGCAATCGAGAGGGTCAGGGAGAAATTGGATGTACCCATGAGCCGGGTGCAGCACATCCTTACTTTTTACAAAGCCTTCAGCTTGGTTCCAAAAGGCCGCCATGAGATCCATGTCTGCACGGGCACGGCCTGCCACGTGCGCGGCGCAACACGTCTCATCGATGCCGTTCAAGACGTGATTGGAATCCGACCCGGGGAGACGGACCTGGAAATGAAGTTCAGCCTGGAAACAGTCGGCTGTGTCGGCTGCTGCGCTTTGGGACCGGTTATGGTCATCGATGGCGAATACCATGGCAAGATGGCGCCGGCCAAATCTGAGAAAGTGCTGAAAAACTACGATTAAGGAATGATTATGCCGAGAATAAATTCGCCTGCGGAGTTGGAAGAGTTCAGGCAGAATGTATTGTCAAAAAGGGATCCCCAAAAGCCTTGCATCTCCATATGTACCGGTACCGGTTGCCTCGCTCTCGGCGCTGCGAAAGTAGTGACTGCCATCAAAGAGGAGATCAAGAAACAGGGGCTGGAATCCAAAGTTAAGGTCAAGGCGGATATCCGGGAAACCGGATGTCCAGGCTTCTGTGAGCAGGGCCCGCTGCTCGTGATATACCCTGAGGAAATTTGTTACCTCCAGGTGCAGCCGGGAGATGCGAAAGAGATTATTTCAGAAACCATCCTGGCCAGGAAGGTTGTCGATCGGCTGCTCTATTCCGGGTCCGAGACCGACGACAAAATAGTGCAGGAATCCGAAATCCCTTTCTATAAGAATCAGAAGCGGCTGCTGATCGGCAATAACATTAAAATAGATCCCAAAAGTATCGAGGATTATCTCGTAGTCGGCGGCTATAAGGCTTTGTCTAAGGCGCTGTGTGAGGATACGCCGGAGCGGGTGCTGGACCAGGTGAAAACAGCCAACCTCCGCGGGAGGGGCGGTGCAGGATTCCCCGCCGGGAAAAAATGGGAATTCACGCGCAACAGCCGGGAAAAGACAAAATATGTGATCGTCAATGCAGACGAAGGCGATCCGGGAGCGTTCATGGACAGGGCGCTCCTGGAGGGGAATCCTCACTCGGTGCTTGAAGGGTTGCTCATAGGCGCCTATGCCATTGGCGCTCATCATGGATACATCTATGTACGCCAGGAATACCCCCTGGCGGTCGAGAATGCAACCATCGCTATCCGGCAGGCTGAGGAATACGGTTTCCTTGGAAAGAATATTCTCGGCTCCGGTTTTGATTTCACCGTTCACCTGCATCAGGGGGCTGGCGCCTTCGTATGCGGCGAAGAAACGTCGCTTCTAATGTCTCTCGAAGGCAAGCCGGGCGAACCCAATCAGAAGCCGCCCTACCCGGCTGTGAAAGGGCTTTGGGGCAAGCCGACCAATATCAATAATGTCGAGACATGGGCCAATGTGCCGCTGATAATCAATAATGGAGCGGAATTTTTTACCTCCATCGGGACGGAGAAGAGCAAAGGCACCAAGATTTTCTCTCTGGTCGGCAAGGTCAACAACACGGGTCTCGTGGAAGTCCCCATGGGTATAACTTTGAGGGATATCATCTATGAGATAGGCGGGGGAGTTCCCGGAGGCAAAAAGTTCAAGGCCGTGCAGACGGGTGGTCCTTCCGGGGGCTGTATCCCGGAGGAGCATCTGGATATCAAGGTCGACTTCGACGAACTGGCGAAAGTGGGCGCGATCATGGGGTCCGGCGGCATGATCGTCATGGATGAAGACACCTGCATGGTAGATGTCGCGAAGTACTTCCTGAATTTCCTCACGGATGAATCATGCGGCAAATGCTCTCCATGCAGGGAAGGCATCCGGCAGATGCTCAAGATTCTGACCAATATCAGCCAAGGCAAAGGGAAAGAGGACGATGTCGAACTTTTGCAGGAAATGGCCGAGATAACCCGGGATGCGTCTCTGTGTGCCTTGGGTGGGAGCGCGCCGAATCCCGTCCTGAGCACGATACGCTACTTCAGGGATGAATATGAGGCGCACATCAAGGAGGGGAAGTGCCCGGCTTTCGTCTGCAGGGATCTGATCAATTTTTGTATCGATCCGGAAAAGTGCACGGCCTGCATGATTTGCCTCAGGAAATGCCCTGCAGATGCCATTATCGGCGGTAAAAAGCAGATTCATGTCATTGACCAGGAAAAATGCACCAACTGTGGGACCTGCTATGAGGTCTGCCCCCCGCGCTTTGCCGCGGTCCGAAGGCTCTCCGGTGAACGGGTGCCGCCTCCTGTCCCCGAAGAAGAAAGAACCATAGTCGGAGCGAGTAAAAAATGAGTGAAATCCTCCTGCAGATTGATGGGAACGAAGTGAAGGCCGCCGAAGGGATGACTATTCTGGAAGCGGCGCGAAGTGCAGGCGTAACCATTCCCACGTTATGTCATCTCGAGAAGTTGACGCCATACGGGGCTTGTCGAATCTGCACCGTTGAGGTGGACATTGGAGGCAGAACCGGTCTCTTCCCCTCCTGCCTGTACCCGGTAGCTGAAGGCCTGGTTGTTCGAACCCGTTCCGACAGGGTGGATAGGATTCGTAAAATGATTTTGGAATGGCAACTGTCCCATGCGCCGGATTCCGAACAATTGAAGGATTTGGCTCAAATTTATGGCGCCGACAAAGACCGTTTTGAAAAGGAGCCTTCATTTTGCATTCTTTGCGGTCTGTGCGTAAGATACTGTGCTGAAGTTAAGAAGAAATACGCGGTGGGATTCAACGACAGAGGGCCGAAAAGGGAGATTGCCTTTATAGCGGAAGTGGCTTCGAAGGAGTGTTGGAATTGCAAGGAGTGTTTTCCGCTATGTCCTACATCCTACGCACAGGCAGCCTATGTATTGACCGAAGCGCTTGCGTTTCCGGGCCGTGCTTCCGAGCCGATCCCGAAGGAATAGCTGAGTTTCCTGCGCATACAGGATTGAAGACAGCGACAGAATCTTGTATCGTAATTCCTATTGAAGCAGGGTACTCGTCAAAAAGGCAGGTCAGAAGCGGGCGGACTATTTCGAAGAATGCGTTCATGAGTGGAACCTGGCATTTCGAAAGATGTTTCATGAAAATAACGCACAAATCTAAATGAAAATCCATTCTTTGGGAGGATGAACAGTGGAACTTGAAGGGAAAGTGGCGATAGTAACCGGGGCAAGCCTTGGAATCGGCAGTGCGTGTGCGCTCGATCTCGCAAAGAACGGTGCGAACGTGGCGATTAATTACCGGAAGCACGATGCGGAAGCCAATGCAATCTGTGAACAGATAAATTCCATGGGCAGACGCGGGCTTGCGCTGAAGGCTGACGTATCGAGCTTCCAGGATGCACAGGGTATGGTGGAGACCGTTGTCAAGGAATTCGGGCAGATCGATATCCTGATCAATAATGCCGGGGTGAACCGGGATGCCGTGATCTGGAAGATGACCGAACAGCAATGGGATGAAGCCCTGGATATTAACTTGAAGGGTTATTTTAACTACATTCATGCTGTCGCCCCTTTGTTCAAAGAACAAAAGGGAGGGAAAATCGTAAACGTTACCTCGATTAATGGCATCCGGGGTAAATTCGGGCAGGCAAATTATTCGGCGGCAAAAGCCGGAATCATCGGATTGACCAAAACCGTGGCAAGGGAACTGGCCAGATCCAACGTGAACTGCAACGCGGTGGCTCCCGGGTTGATAGAAACCGACATGATGAAACAGGCGCCGGAAGATGTGAAGCAGAAAGCGCTGGCCGAAATCGTCCTCGGCAGGATGGGCGCTCCCGAAGAGGTGGCATCGGTTGTGACGTTCCTCTGCACTGAAAAAGCACGACATATAACCGGTGAAGTGATCAAGGTTGACGGCGGGCAGTATATCTAACCTGCACGGGTCACTCTTTTTATTGAAGCAAGATATCTCAACAAGGAGGTAATCCATGGGTAAAGTGGCAATTATTGGTGTGGGCCAGACTGCCTTTGTTCGAGGCTACCCCGGATCCATCAGAGAACTGGCCTTTGATGGATTCAAAGATTGTATGAATGACGGGCAGATAGGGGTGAAAGATATTGATGCGTCGATCGTCTGTTCCGCTCCCGAATACGATAAACAGCGATCGCCTTCCGGCGTATTTGCAGAATACCTCGGTTTGAACCCCCAGCCGACATTCTACGTGGAAAGCCTTTGCTCATCGAGCACAACGGGGCTGAAGCTCGCCTATTCCCTGATCAAGTCCGGTCTTCACGATGTAGTCGCAGTCATCGGTTTTCAGAAGATGTCTGAAATTTCTTCGGCAGAATCCCAGGAAAGAATGGGGCGGGGTACGGATGTTCAATGGGAAAGTCCCTTCGGGACGATGATGCCTGCGTACTACGCCATGTTTGCCGGCGCGTACATGGAAAAATACGGCGCGACTCTGGAGGATCTGGCTTTGGTCCGTGTTAAGGCATCAACCTACGGTCAGATCAACGACAAGGCGGTTTATCGAAAGGCTGTAACGCTTGAAATGTTCTCGGATCCCGAGAATCCCATGTCCGGACCCGTTTCCAGCCCTCTGCGCGTCGGGGATTGTTGTGCAAATGCCGACGGGTGTTCCTGTCTCATCCTTGCCAGTGAAGAGAAGGCAAAAGAACTCAGCGCGAAACCGGTTTGGATCCTGGGGCTGGGTTCCGCATCGAATCCGGTCAATATGGCCGGAAGAGATGTTTTTACGGCATTGGATGCGGCGGAAATAGCCGCAAACCAGGCATATGCAATGGCCGGGATTGCTCCGAAGAATGTGGATGTGGCGGAAGTGCACGATTGCTTCACGATTGCCGAAATGCTGGCTTATGAAGCTCTTGGATTTGCGAAACCGGGCGAGGCCAGGGATCTCGTCAGGGGCAAGGAAACCTACAAGGATGGGAGCATCCCGGTTAATGTCGACGGGGGGCTTCTTTCGAAGGGGCATCCTATAGGCGCCACGGGCGGTTCTCAGGTCCGCGCAATTGTCCAGCAGCTCAGGGGTGAAGCGGGCGACATACAGGTCAAGGATCCGGAAATCGGGCTGGTCCACAATATCGGCGGGGTAGGACTTTACGCAAACGTCACCATTCTCGGGAGGTCATAAAATGGGAAAAAGGGAAGTTGACGATCGATTCAAGAAGTTTGGAACCGTGAGCTTTACGAGTATTACAAAGACGAATGATTTCGTCAGTCAACTGGAACAGGGCAGGATAATGGGGACAAAATGCACAAAATGCGGTCTCCAGTTTTTCCCCCCGAGAGCAGACTGTTATCAGTGCCTGTCAAGCGACATGGAGTGGTTCGAGGTCTCCGGGACCGGCAAGCTTATGGCTTTCAGTAAGCTGAAATACGGCCCGGTCGGATTTGAAGGGGATCTTCCCTATTGTATAGCCGTTGTCGATTACGATGGATTCAAGGTTTTCGGCAGGATTGACAGGGAAATTGAAGATCATGAGATTAAAATCGGGATGGAAATGAAGACTGTGGCGAACACGCTGCCTAACGACCAGCTGAATTATGTCTTTCAAAAGGCTTAAGCTTCAATTCCGAAGTTCAGGGATGAATATATGCCGTACCCTTTATCGATCAACAGTTTGCCAATGCTGCCTCGAACTTGGGCGAAGTTGGATTTCCACATGCTAACTTGCTGTTATCCAAGGAGATCTACTTTTCCCAGAGACTCAATATCGGAATTGAGGTTCAGATCAATTATCCATGCCGGCTGCAGATTGAACTCATACGGAATAACGGACAGGTCCGAAGACCTGTCCGCATAATGAGGGAATCTATGGAAGGATTACTTGACGGCGTTCGCGTACTCGATCTCTCCCGTGTATTGGTTGGACCCTATTGTTCCATGGTGTTGGGAGATCTCGGCGCCGATGTCATCAAGGTTGAACGACCTGGTGTCGGGGATGAAACACGGCATTGGGGCCCGCCTTTTACTGAAAAGGGCGGGGAAAGTGCGTATTTTCTTTGCGTCAATAGAAATAAACGCAGCATTACTGTGAATTTAAAAAATCCCGATGGAGTCGAAATCATTAAGGCTCTGGCCAGGAAGTCTGATGTTGTCGTCGAGAATTTTATTCCGGGAACCACCGATAGATTGGGCGTGGACTACGCGAGCCTTCGGAAGGTGAATCCCCGAATCATCTATTGCTCCATTACCGGATTCGGGCCCGACGGTCCTTACCGGAATCGTGCTGGATATGATCTGGCAATATCGGCTCTCGGCGGGCTAATGGGGATTACGGGCGAGCCGGAAGGACCTCCGGTCAAAGCCGGTGTGGCGATGACCGATGTGATGTCCGGTATTTCCGCCCAGGGGGCGATTTGTGCGGCTCTTTACGCACGGGAAAAAACCGGGCTTGGACAGCACATCGATCTTTCTTTATTGGAAACCCAGGTCGCCGCTCTTGTGAATATGGCAAGTTCCTACCTCGTTTCCGGGGATATTCCCAAACGATGGGGGACAGCTCATGAAACGATCGTTCCTTACCAGGGATTTGAAACACTGGATAAGTACGTCATTATTGCGGTTGGGAATGATCAGCTTTTTGTAAAACTCTGTAAATTGCTCGGGATTCCGGAAATTGCCGAAGATCCTCGCTTTAAGACGAATCCGCTTCGTGTGAAAAACCGGAAAGAATGCATCGGGATTCTCGCGCCAATTTTAAAGACGAAAAAGCGTGATGAGTGGATAAAGTTATTAAACGCAGAATCCATACCATGCACTCCTATAAATACTATGGACGAGGTCTTTAAGGATCCACAGGTCCTGCATCGGAATATGCTGGTGGAGGTGGATCACCCCAAGGCCGGCAAAATCAAACTGGTCGGAATCCCGGTCAAGTATTCCGAGTCCAAGGCGGCGATTCGCCGGCCCCCTCCAGTTCTGGGAGAGCATACGCGGGAAGTTCTCAGTGAGATTCTCGGATACGGGGACCGACGCATTGAGGAGCTCAAATCAGCAGGAGCGCTCTAGTAACGTGAGGATTGTCCATTGAACGACCTGCCGGAGGAAATTGATTGGGCCGAAACCGAAAAGCGGTTGGAGCCACAGTATGTGTCTTACTTTCGGGAATCCATGAAAATGCCCGAGGAGGTTGCGCTCGAGATTTTCAAGAGTATGGCAAAAGAGCAAACAGAGGCTGCCCACAGGGAAGGAACCGACCGGTTGCCGGAATCTTTCGGTGATATTCTCCTGGAACGGGAACGAACCGATGGAAAAGTAAGAGAATCATTCGCCCCCAAAAGAGCCGAAGGCGTCACCGACGAGGACATCGCTCTGTGGTGGAACATGCACGACCTGGAACGTCGAATGATATGTAAAGTTGACGAAATGAACCGGATATTACTGTTTGAAAAACTTGTGAAAATCGACCGCATGACCGAACCGGAAGCGGCGCGGATGGTAGCGAAGCGATATCCGATCTACGGCGATCCGGACCATCTCGTTCTGGACACTGAGGACGACCGGCCTTTGCCGTTCGAGCTGAAATGGCGCGTCAACCGGTATATTTTAGAAAGAACAAAAATTGATGAGGAGGTGGAAGCCTCCACCTCCCTGAATGCGCTGCTGCGCCAGGCAATCCGGCGAAGCGAACTCTGATGCCGGAATTCGACGCAGGGTCGCCGCGTTGCTCCTGAGAGGAGAGATATGTAAATCAAAGCCAATCCGAAAAGTTGTTTCGCAATGTAGAGACAGGCGGAACCCGGCTACCATGCCGGGAGGCTGCCGTCATCGGCATGTAAATCGCGGTTCGGCTTTTTCATTATTGACGCCTCCAGGCGCTGCTTTTATAATCGAGGACCACGAAACAGGTGCTTTGTCTGGGGTTTCGAATTGCTACAAATGGTCATTGCAGGAACTCACATTTAGTTTTGTGATTCTAAGGAAAGGAATTTTAGATGGCTGTTACCAATACATCCAAGGTCAAGGAGGATGTCTGGATACCTACATGTTGCGGCCAGTGCTACTGCATGTGCGGCATCAAGGTCCGGCGTCAGGACGGGGTTGTGACGGAGGTTGAGGGAAACCCGGACGCTCCGTCTGGACGAGGCAAAATATGCGTAAAGGGTCTCTCGTCGCCTCACCTGCTTTATGATCCGTACCGGGTGAACTACCCGCTGAAACGAACCAACCCGCAGAAGGGTATCGGCGTCGATCCGAAGTTCGTACGCATCAGCTGGGAAGAGGCGATGGACACCATTGTCGAGAAGATGAAGGCCTGTCAGGAGAAGGATCCTCGTGGCCTGTATTTCCAGGCCACAACCACGCAGGCGTCCGAGATACGGTATGGAGTCACCGGGTTTATGAAGGCTTTCGGAACTCCGAATTACTGGGTTTCCGGAGGAGGCCTTCACTGCGGCAACGGAGCTCATTTCATGAACGGTATCATGCATGTCGCCTGGTCGATCATACCCGATTTTGCGCACTGCAACCTCCCCTTGAATTTCGGCTGCTCCAAAGGCCACGGTGCGGGACACGTTGCAATCCAGAACGCCCAGCAGGCCGCCGATGCCCGTGCCCGCGGATCCAGGACCATCACGTTCGATCCCATGCAGAGCGCGCAGGCTTCCAAGGCGCACGAGTGGATTCCTCTCCGTGTCGGAACGGACGGGGCGATGGCCCTGGGACTGGTGAATGTTCTGTTGAACGAACTCGGCGTCTGGGACGACGAATACCTGAAATACAAAACCAACGGACCTTACCTGATCCGTCCGTCGGACGGCCGGTACATGCGGGACAAGGAAACCAACAAGCCCCTGGTCTGGGACCTTGTGGACAACTGCCCCAAGGTTCACAACGATCCGTCGGTGACGCGGGTTCAGTATGAGGATGAAGCGCACGATGTAGCCCTGCTCGGCGAATACGAGGTCTACGGAACGAAATGCCGTCCCGGTTTCGAGCTCTTCAAGGAACATGTAAAGAAATATTCCCCCGAATACGTGGAGGAAATCACCTTTATACCTGCGTCCACCATAAAACGCTTAGGCAAGGAGATCGCAGACAACGTCGAGATCGGCGCAACGGTTACGATCGACACCGATGAAGGTCCGAAAAAGATTCCGAAACGGCCCATTGCGGCGCACTATTTCCGCGGCGCCCAGGGCCACACCAACTCCGGATGGACCTGCCTGTCCATCGACCTGATCAACCATATGGTCGGTGCGGCCGATACGTGGGGAGGTGCGATGGGACTGGGGGCGGCAGTCGGTGCGGGATACAAACCGACCGGAAAACCGTACCAGATTCCCTATCCGGACGAGGACGGCCTGCTTGTCTGCAAGGCCTGGGTTTACGATCACGTGCCGTACCCCCTGCGTGTGCCTAAGCC
>JARRLM010000007.1:0-11901 GCA_037386985.1 Acidobacteriota bacterium
CATAAATATGCCGGAAAGCACCCGCCAGCCGTAGAACACCCGATTCTTTGACATAGGTCTCCTTCATTGAAATATTACTTAGTGGAATGACGGCATTCAGCATACAACAGATTGATTCAGATAGGGCGACAATAACTGAATAAGACTGGAGAACCTGTATCAGCTTATCGGGTATTGCAGGCATTGTTGAAAAAAGTGGTTGTGCCTTGCTGCCTAATTCCACACAAGTTGCGTAACGCTTTCGCGGAAGCTTTAAGAATCGTCTTCACGATTTTATTCATGCTATCCTTAATAGAAGGTGCTTGTTTTCAGGCTGTGACGATATATGCAAGAGGTAGGAATTTTATGGCGATACCCGGTTGTTACGCAGGTAAGGTACTTTTTGTGGACCTTACAAATGGGATTCTGATGGAGGAAACACTGCCGGAGTACATCTATCGGGAGTTTATCGGCGGTAACGGTCTAGGCATCCGCATCCTCTATGAGAAGATGAAAGCCCGGATCGATCCCATGGAACCGGAAAGCATTTTGGGTTTTGTTGTCGGAAGTCTGACCGGAACACCGGCACCGGGAAGCGGCCGTCATATGCTGGTTGCAAAATCACCGCTGACCGGAACCTGGGCGGAGTCCAATTCCGGGGGCAGTTTCGGTCCCGAACTTAAAACAGCCGGATATGACGCGGTCTTCTTTTCGGGCATATCTCCCCGCCCCGTATATCTTCTTATAAAAGACGGGAAGGCCGAAATAAGAGATGCTTCCCATCTCTGGGGCAAAGACGCATACGAAACGCAGGATCTGCTGCACGAGAAATTCAAAGACGATCAGATAAAGATTTCCTGTATAGGACCCTCCGGAGAATTGCTGTCGCTGTTGGCCGGAGTGGTCAGCGAGAGGGGTCGAATGGCCGCACGCAACGGTATCGGTGCTCTTATGGGCTCCAAGAAGCTCAAAGCCGTTGCCGTAAGGGGCGGTGTGAAAAAAATAGCAGCGGCGGATCCCGACCGGTTCAAGCATGCCATGCGGCAATTCATCGATATGATCAAAGACAATGAATATGCCAAGGGTTTGGCGGCCGAAGGAACAGGGAAAGACATCAGCCTTTTAGTATCCATGGGAAATACCCCGCTCAAGAACTGGCAATTGAGCGGAATTGAATCGCTCCCCGGCATTTCGAACCTTGACGGCAAAAACATGGATAAATATAAGGTCGGCAAGTTCGGCTGTTACGCCTGCCCGATCAGTTGCGGCGCCATCATCAGGCAGAAGGAAGGCCCGTTTGCAATCAAGGATCAGATGCACCGGCCCGAATACCAGACACTGGCCGCGCTGGGCGGTATGTTGATGAACGACAACCTGGAAGCCGTCATCAAGGCCAATGATATCTGCAACCGCTACGGGATTGACACTATGGGTGTCGGCGGTACGATTGCCATGGCGATGGAGTGCTATGAAAAGGGACTCATAAACAGAACGGATACGGACGGCATTGAGCTGACCTGGGGGAATGCCGAGGCTATTGTCGCCATGGTCGAAAAAGTAGCCAGGAGAGAAGGCTTCGGCGAAGTGCTGGCTGATGGAACCCAGAAGGCGGCAGAGCGTATCGGAAAGGGAGCCGAACAATTTGCAGTCTCCGTTCGCGGGAAAAGCCTGGCCTATCACGATCCCCGCCTGTCTCCGGCGCTCGGCACCGCCAATATCGCCGATGCCAACCCGGCGCATCACATGGACAGCCAGATCACGGGTATGCTGGCCGAAGGAGCGTCCATCGGCTCCGATCCGGCGTTGAAGGCATCCAAAGAGAATCCGTTTGCATCGTATGTTATCGGAAGTGCCTATCATCAATTGCTGAATGCGTCCGGATTGTGTTCCCTGTATACAATTGCAACAAAACCGCCTCCGATTGCCGAGCTGATTGCCGGAGCCGGTGGATGGGATTTTGGCTGGAGCGAAGCCATAACCGCCGGCCGCAGAATATTGACCTTAAGGCAGGCCTTCAATGCCCGTGAGGGATTGACCCCGGATCAGTTCGAATTGCCCAAGCGTATTACCACGACTACCAAGGTGGATTACCAATCTCTCAGAGAGGGGTATTTCACTGAAATGCAATGGGATACAGGGACGGGGAAACCGTCGAAAAATGCGCTCGAAAAACTGGGGCTGTTGGAGTTGGCCTCTGATCTTTTTTAGTCGGCGGGGAGAAGGTAACAGTGGATAGTTAATAGTTAACAGTTGATGGTTGAAAATCAATGTGCCTGTAGCTTTCATGTAAATTGTAATTCCTCCCGTTAATATAAAAAATCAAACCTGATTCGCTTCAAAGATCCTGAAAACCAAAGGCGTTTTGAATGTCTTCTATTGAAGACTGCAAGTCCGGCCGATGGAGTAAGGTACGGACAAAAGCCGGGGTTCAGGTCGACATGGTTGAAAAAATCGAATGCCCTAAATGCGGTTTCGAACAGGATGAGGGCGCGGAATGTATGAGATGCGGAGTCATTTTCAGCCGGATACGCCGGTCTGATATCGCACCGCCTCATGAGCTGCCAATCCCTTCCCCTTCCCGTCCGGGCAAGTCTTTATGGGCGCGTTTCGGCCGGTTTTATCGAGTGTTCCGATGGGTAAGCCTGATTATGGTTCTCACGGTCGCAGGGCTGATCCTTAAGGATTCACAGCCTCCGGATATTGACAGCCATCCTTACGCTGTCCAACAGGCTGAAGAAAAGGTTCGTGAGTTCCAATCCACAATCCGGCAAAACCTGCAGGGCGATCTTTCCATGGACGAAGCCGAGCTGAACGGTTGGCTGGATACAAACCTTGTTTTTGCCGATCCTGCCGGATCGTCCGTTTCCGATTCCTCGGACTTGGAGCCGAACGATCCTTTCCCCCATTCAGAACTTCAGGAATATGAATGGAACGAGGAGGCTGTCGAAAAAGCAAAATCCTCAATCCGCGATATTCGAGTCGATTTACTGGATGATACGCTGCGTCTCTATGCCATTTTCGATATGCATGGGATGGATCTTTCTCTGGAACTAGAAGCGCGCCTGGGAATTGAGAACGGGAGTCTGCGCCTGATACCGGTTCGGGGCAAACTCGGATCGCTGCCGCTTCCCTCCGGAACACTAGCCCGTGCCATGAAAAAATTGTATGCGTCCCCGGAAAACAGGGAAAAGTTTCGTCTTCCCCCGTATATCCGCGATATGAAGATTGAAAGCGGCCAGCTGATTGTCTCTTCCCGGGAAATGTAGCACACTCTCAGGTAGCAAATCCGCGTCGGATAACATGGATGCGAGCATGGCACATTCACCTTCCGACTTGGTCTGAGAATATTTCTCAAGTAACATCACTAAATGAATATAATGTTTCATAGAGGTGCCGAATGAAATCTCCGAAACGAGTCGGGAAAGTGTGGATCTGCGTCCTTGTGCTTTTGTTGTACTCTACTTCTTGCCAGGCGAAAGATATGGAGGAATCCGGAAGTAAGGAATTAGGATCCGTTGACGGGGTCGTCATAACGGAAGAACAGGTCCGATCTAGAAATGCAGGAGAGCTGGAATCGCTGGAACTGGAGTTTTTAAAGGCAAAGGCTGCCTTTAACCGCGATGAACACAAGGTATTGAGGGAAGCTCTTGAAAACATTATCCGGGAAAAGCTGGCAAGCGATGAAGCAGACAGAAGGGGAATTCCGGTCGAGAAACTGTTCGAGCTGGAAGTGCAACAAAAGATCAAGGAACCTACAGTCGAAGAGATCGACACCTTCTATGAAGAAAACAGCGAAAGAATCAAGATGTCCAAAGAGGAAGCCGTCCCTCTTGTCAGAGACTATCTGAAGCGTGTGCAGGCGGGCAGAACGAAGGAGGAATTTCTAAAAGAGCTGGAAAATAATCAAAAGGTAATCCGGGCCATGGGCCCTTATAGAGTCGATGTAAAGGCTCCCGGAAGACCGTCGAAAGGTCCGCTGTCCGCACCGGTCGAGCTCGTATATTTTAGCGATTTCCAGTGCACGTACTGCAAAGATTTCAGTCGAACCCTCAAACGTGTGACCGAGCAATACGGTGATAAAGTACGGCTCGTCTATCGGCAGTATCCTCTCACGGCAATCCATCCGGATGCGCAGCGCGCCGCGGAAGCCTCGTTGTGCGCAGACGCTCAGGACCGTTTTTGGGAAATGTACGATCTCCTGTTTGAAAACTCTGAAAATCTTAAGGATGAAAATTTACTGAAGATCGCAGAGCAGACCGGGCTTGACGCCGGTAATTTCCAATCCTGCCTGACATCCGGGCGATACCGGTCCGTCGTCAATGAAGATATCCGTGCCGGTGCAACTGCTGGCGTGGAAGGCACGCCCACGCTGTTTGTCAACGGGAGATACCTGCACGGCAACTATCCTTACCAGGATGTCGTCGCCGTCATTGATGAAGAGTTGAAGCTGAATAACAATCCTCAATAAAAATGCCGACTCTCCGTATTCCGTAGTGTCGAAGACAGTAGCTTTCTCCGGATTCGGGGCGGTTTGTGCGGGGTAGACGACAAAGTGACCCAACCTGGAAAAAGCAGGATTGCAATCGTCGGCGGAGGAGCGGCCGGGATGATGGCCGGCATCGTTGCGGCGCGTCAGGGGGCGGCCGTGACGGTGATCGAACGATTGAACCGTGTCGGGAAAAAGCTGCTTGCAACCGGCAATGGGCGCTGCAACATGACAAACACAAACCTGTCGACAGACCGGTATCATGGAGGGAATCCGCAATTTGCATTCGATGCCTTGGATCAGTTCAACGTCAGGAGGACGCTGTCATTTTTTGAGGAACTGGGCATTGAACCCAATATAGAAAAAGACGGTAAGGTGTATCCGGCTTCGGGCCAGGCCGCGAGCGTTCTGGACGTGTTGCGGTATGAAATGGAACAATTGGGCGTGAAAGTTGTCTGCGACACGCGAATCAACCGCATTGAAAGAAAGAGAAAGGGCTTTCACTGTCTTTGTGCGGACAAAGGGGAATATCCGGCCGATAGCGTGATACTTGCCGCTGGGGGGAAATCGTCCCCCAATCTCGGTTCAAACGGCAGCGGACTTAAAATCGCCGAAAGGCTTGGCCACACAGTCAAAACGCCGTTCCCCGCGTTGGTTCAAATTCGGCTCTCCGCTCCGTATCTCAAGCGGCTGTCGGGAGTCCGAATCCGGGGCAGGGCTGAATCTCAAATTGACGGCGAGGTTCAAGGCAGCGAAGTGGGCGAACTGCTGTTTACGGATTACGGCATTTCGGGCATACCTGTTATACAGCTCAGCCGCACCATTTCTGAATATGCGAAAACGGACCGGGAGTTGAGTCTTCATCTCGACCTGTTCCCCGATTCGACCATTCAGGAGACGGCTGATCGGATAGCCAGACGAATCGGTTTCAATCCGCAAAAGCCACTTGAAATGTGTTTTGTGGGCCTGCTTCACAAGCGTCTTATAGCTGTGATTCTGCGGGAGGCCGGTGTAGAAAATATTCATTCCGCCTGTGGGGATCTGACGCAACAGTCAATCCGCCGCATCGCGGCCCGAATGAAAGACTGGCCCTTGAGATGCACGGGAGTGCAATCCTGGATGTTTTCACAGGTAACGGCCGGTGGCGTCAGTGTCGATGAGGTGGATTCCCGTACCATGCAATCGAAAATTGTTCCCGGTATCTATTTCGCCGGGGAGATCCTCGACATTGACGGAGATTGCGGCGGTTACAATCTGCAATGGGCCTGGTCGTCAGGTTATGTGGCGGGTGTGCATGCAGCGAACTGAAATCCCTTTGAAATCAGATCCCATTGTCTCACCGTAAACGGAATTCCGTAAGAGTTCACTATGTTACGTTTGGCGCATATACGTCTGGCAATGGATCATACGGAAGACGATCTGAAGACCGCCATTGTTGAGTCGCTGGGCATTGATCAAGAGGATCTGGTTCATTATCGAATCTGCAGGAAATCGGTCGATGCCCGAAAGCGGCATGCGATTTTTTTCATCTACTCGGTTGATGTTCAGATTGCGAATGAAGGAATTTTCCTGAAAAAAGGCGGAAGTTCTCGGAAGATCGGTCGTACTCCTGAAACCACATATCGATTTGCCGGTCGCGCCCCGGATAGTCTGCAGTCCCGCCCCATTGTTGTGGGGGCGGGACCGTGCGGTCTCTTTGCAGCCCTGACGCTGGCCCAGATGGGTTTCATGCCGGTATTGCTGGAGCGCGGGAAGAAAGTAAAGGAAAGGGCTCGTGACGTATCTTTATTCTGGAGAACAGGGAAACTGGATGCGGAGTCCAATGCCCTGTTTGGCGAAGGCGGCGCCGGGGCTTTTTCCGACGGGAAACTTGCCACACAGATAAAAGACCGTGAAAACCGCTGCAGAAAGGTTCTGGAAGAACTGGCCGCTGCGGGCGCCCCGGAAGAAATACTGTATCTGAATAAGCCCCATATAGGCACGGATCTTCTTATCAAAGTTATAGGCAATCTGCGGCAGGCGATCCGGTCGCACGGTGGAGAGACACGCTTCGAAAGCAGGGTTGTCGATATCCTGATTGACGAAGATGAGATCCGGGGTATTGTGCTGGAGAGCGGGGAGAAGATACAGTCCGACTGTGTCATCTTCGCCATCGGCCACAGTGCGCGGGATACCTATGAAATGCTTTCGGGAAGGGGCGTGGTTCTGGAGCCGAAGCCTTTTTCCCTGGGCCTCCGCATCGAGCATCCGCAGAAAATGATTGATACAGTGCAATACGGAAAATTCGCCCGGCATCCCAAACTGGGTGCGGCGGACTACAAGCTGGCCCATCACTTTTCGAACGGCCGTTCCGCCTATACATTCTGTATGTGTCCCGGAGGCGCCGTAATAGCCGCCACCTCGGAAGCCGGTTGTGTTGTAACCAACGGAATGAGCTTTCACGGGCGCGACAAGCCGAATGCGAACAGTGCTCTTCTGGTCGGAGTCTCTCCTTCCGATTTTCCGGGCAATCATCCTCTGGCTGGTGTTGCCTTCCAACGACAGTGGGAACGGAAAGCGTTCGAACTTGGAGGCGGAGACTACAGGGCGCCTGCGCAGCTTTTAGGCGACTTTGTGGCTTCACGCGCATCGAAGTCTTTCGGAGAGATCGAGCCTTCCTACAAGCCCGGTGTTACCCTTTGCGATCTGGCTTTCAGTCTGCCTCCGTATGTTGTTGAAACGCTTCGCGAATCCATCCCCATATTTGATCGAAAGATCAAAGGCTTTGCCCGTCCGGATGCTGTTCTCACCGGAGTGGAAACGCGCAGCTCTTCTCCGGTGCGAATTACACGGGGTAGTTCCATGGAGAGCCTTTCCGTGGCCGGACTCTTTCCCGCCGGCGAAGGAGCCGGCTACGCCGGGGGGATCGTCTCTGCTGCAGTGGATGGCATCAAAGCGGCTGAGGCGGTTGCGCTCAAGTATCTCTAAAATATTACCCCGGCCTTTTAACGGCAACCTCCCGATGCTCTAATGTATCGGGATTCCGGCTTCCTCTCCGACTACGCCCTGCAAGCCAATCTCCCTTGCAGTAAAGGAAAACAGTTGTGGAAATACTCTTCGATTCAGGCATTCTGATCCGCCGGTTTTCCGGGTAGAATAAAGGAACTGCGCGTATTTTCAATTATTTGACCCGTCTCGATCCCTCACTGTAGTAAAATCACCTATTGAAAATCAAGAATAGTTTACATAGCACATCTGATCGGAAAACAGGGCGGAACTTGATAGGGAAGCTGACCCGAAAAACCGCGGCTTATTCCGCCTATCGGCCAGTGCTTTTTTGCTCCAGCTTGGAACTGAAATTCATACAAGGAAACCCATGGTCTACAATACCTGCAGGATTTATATAATGCTTATCACAGTAGGCGCTATGACCGTCATCAATTTGCCGGGTCAGACACTGGATTCGACCGCCGAAAACTTTGTTTTTGATCGTTATCACACCCCCAGCGAATTGAATGCAGTGATCGATTTTTTACATCGAGCGAACCCTGACTTAACAACCCTCCACAGAATAGGACAAAGCGCTGGAAAGCGCGAATTGCTGGTGCTCGAGATAAACCCCGATGCGGGCACAGGGGCAGGCCGGACTCCGGCGGTCTTTGTTATCGGCAACCTTGAGGGTAAAGTGCCCATCGCATCCGAAGCCGCAATATTTCTGGCGCGTCAGTTGATGGAAAATGCGGAAGCACGTAGTGACCTTACCTGGTATATCCTTGCGGCCGGGAATCCCGATGGAACCGCCCGCTTCTTCACGCGACCACTTCTTGCCGACGGCAGGAACCAGAGTGCACATAACGATGATATGGATGATGCCGTAGACGAAGATGGCCCGGATGATCTCGACGGCAACGGCATCATCACCCAGATGCGAGTGAAAGATCCGGCCGGTGAGTGGATTCCAACCGAGGCCGATTCGCGCCTCATGAGGCGTGCGGATCCTGTTAAGGGCGAAAAAGGCATTTACAAGCTCTATACAGAGGGGATCGACCGGGACGGCGACGGCCAATACAATGAGGATGGACCGGGAGGCACCGATATCAGCATTACATTCCCGCACCTTTTCAGACCGTTCACTGCGACAGGCGGCGACTGGCCCGGAAGTGAGTCCGAAACACTCGCTATCATGGAGTTCGTCATGGAACACCCGGAAATTGCCATGACCTTCACTTTGGGTGCCACCAACATGTGCCTGCAGCCTCCTGCAGGCGGCCGGAAGGGAACGGTTGATCTTACCAGAATTAAGGTGCCCGAGCGCTATGCGAGGTCTTTCGGTGCTGATCCGGACGCTACGTATTCGCTCGAGGAGATCATGGATATGATGCGGCCGATGATGCCGCCGGGAACCGAAATAACCGAAATGATGGTCTCTTCAATGCTTGGTCTGGGTGCCGCAGTGAATCCGCTCAGGGAAGACCTGAAGTTTTATGAGGAGTTTTCCGCGCGCTATAAGAATTTCCTCAAAGAGAGGGGTCTGGACGGTCCGCGAATTAATCCGATACAGCCGATGGACGGTTCCTTCGAACTGTGGTCCTACTATCACCTCGGCGTCCCTACCTTCAGCATGGACTTCTGGACACTGCCGGAGATTGAAGAGGAAAACGCCGATGAGAGCAATGACGCGACGCCAAAACAAAAACCTAATATGACGAAACCGGCACCCAAGCCATTGGGAACGGGCGGCGAGGATTCGAAAATGAAAGCACTGCTCTCATTCAGCGATAATGTTCTCCAGGGTGAGGGATTCGTTCCGTGGACTCCGTTCCGGCATCCTACATTGGACGACGTTGAGATCGGTGGTGCGGTTCCCTACACCGAGAGTACTCCTCCCCCTACGATGATTGAAGAACTGGTCAGAGGTCAGGTGCCGTGGATTTTCGAACTGGCAATGAAATTGCCGCGCGTGAATATCCTTAAAACCGATATCGCTCCGAAGGGCGCAACTGTTTACGAACTGACCGTGTGGGTGCAAAACTCGGGCGAATTACCTCTCCCGACCGCAATGGGTAATCGCAACCAACATGTCGGGCCCTCAGTACTGACTATTGAAGGAGAAGGCTTTGATATTCTCTCCGGGAAGCAGCGAACAACTCTGAATAGTATCGACGCTATGAAGAGCATGAAGTTAACCTGGCTAATTCAGTCGGAAGAACCACGAACACTCCGGCTGACTCTGGAATCAGCCAATGCCTGGAACGATTCAGCCGAGGTTGGCCTGGGAGGTGCTCAATGAAAAAATTTGTTATTCTTATTGGAATGTTGGGGATCGTCCTGACTCTCGCATCCTTAGGTATCCCTCAGTCCGGCTCGCAATCCGCTCAGGAATCAGCGGATGCATCTGTCTCTACACAGAAGGCCCTGATGTTTACCACAACCGACAGGATCACCGTCCCGTTGCGCTTTGATCACTATTACACCTATGAGCAGGTTGGCGAAGCGTTGCGTGCGCTACACGAAGCTTACCCCGAACTTACCTCCATCGATATTGTTGGCAAAAGTGAAGAAGGGCGCGATATCTGGGCCATGACAGTTAATAATCCGCAAACAGGGCCCGCCTTGAACAAACCGGGAGTTTATGTGGACGGCAATATTCACGGCAACGAGATCCAGGCTGGCGAAGTTGCCCTGGCTTTTCTCAACCGCCTGCTCGTATCCTACGGTTCCAATCCTCAAATCACGGAGCTTGTCGATCGTAATGCTTACTACGTGATACCGATCGTCAACGTAGACGGCCGCTATCACTTCTTTCAGGATGCAAACACGCCGAGTTCGAATCGAAGCATCAGAATTTCCAAAGACGACGACAACGACGGCCTCTTCGACGAAGATGGCCCGGATGATCTCGACGGCGACGGAAATATCTGCACAATGCGCAAGGCGGATCCGTTCGGCCGCTACAAAACCGATCCGGAAGAGCCGCGCCTTATGATCCCCGTAAAGCCCGACGAAATAGGTGAGTGGACGCTTCTCGGCAACGAGGGGATCGACAACGACGACGACGGACGGATCAATGAGGACGCGGAAGGGTATGTGGACGGCAACCGCAACTGGGGCTATAACTGGGCCCCTCCATACGTGCAGCGAGGTGCCGGTGACTTCCCGTTTGAAGCGTTGGGAATGCGCGCTATCGCCAAATTTATCCTGGACCGTCCGAACATCATTGTTGTGTACGCTTTCCATAACAGCGGCGGAATGTACCTGCGGGGACCCGGATCGGAATCCGAAGGACCGATGAATCAGAATGATGTCAGCGTATACAATATTCTCGGAGAGAACGCCGAGAAAATTGTACCGGGTTACCGATACTTGGTTGTGTGGAAAGACCTCTACACAACATATGGAGACTTCACCAGTTTCACTTACAACCTTGCAGGCGCTTACAGCTTTGTAGGCGAGTTATTCGTCAGCGGGACAGAGACATATCGCAGCCCCGGCGAGATCGAACTTCCGATGGATGGATCGCAGGAGCGGGAGCGTTTGAAGTTCAGCGACAATGTTGTTCAGGGTGAACTCTATAAACCGTGGAAAACATTCAAACACCCGCAGTACGGGGATATTGAAATCGGCGGATGGGTGAAGATGAGTTCGCGGTTGCCGCATCCATTTATGCTGAACGAACTCGTGTTCCGAAATTCATCTGCAGTTATGTTCGCGGCAGCACAAACGCCGAAGATCAGCATGGAGGTTTTTTTGATCGAGAAGATGGGCGACAATCTCTTCAAGGTAAGGGTGCGGCTGGTAAACGCCAATGCAATTCCGTCAATGACATACAAAGCGGTAGCAAATAGACTGTTCCCTCTCGACCTTCTAAGCGTGTCTGGAGAGGGCATCACCGTCGTTGCCGGAGGGAGATTGCTGGATCCTTATCTCGATCAGGTCAGTTACAAGGAATACAGGCCCGAAATGCAGATGCTTCAGGTGCCGGGCAACGGCAAGGTGGAATTCCAGTTCCTGGTTTCGGGCAGAGGCGACCTGACATTGGACTACACGTCACGGAAAGCAGGGAAATTGACCAAGACAGTGGACTTGTCAGAGTAGGCGTGCCCAGCCGGGGAGATCGAGCCTTCCTGCAAGCCCGGTCTTACCCTTTGCGATCTGGCTTTCAGTCTGCCTCCGTATGTTGTTGGAACGCTTCGCGAATCCATCCCCATATTCGATCGAAAGATCAAAGGCTTCGCCCGTCCGGATGCTGTCCTCACCGGTTCATCCACCATATCGCGAAGTTGAGGGCGGTCGCATAACCTACCCACAACCAGTAGGGGACCAGAAGAGCCCAGGCAGCTGCGGAGATTTTCCGGAAGGACATCATCCCGCTCTGGGCGGCCATACTGGCAACACTGATATCCTTCCGGAACCTCTCCGCAGCTGCCTGGGCTCTTCTGGTCCCCTACTGGTTGTGG